>JAQYVK010000479.1 GCA_030145585.1 Desulfatiglandales bacterium
CGTGGTCTGTATCCGGGGGAATGTGCCTCTTTCAATTCTTAATTCAGGAACGGTCGCTGACGTGGAGGCCTATTGTAAAAGGTTGATTGATAAGGTCGGTAAAGGAGGCGGCTTTATCATGGACTGCTCAACAGAGGCGGCTGATGCCAAACCTGAAAACCTGAAAGCCATGTTCGATTTTACAAAAGCGTATGGAGTCTATGGCCGTTAGATGGATGTCTCACATCAACCAGAAAATTAGGAGGATAGATCATTGAAAGAACGATGGATTGAAATAGCAGCGGATGCCGATGAAAAACAGGAGGCCTTTTTCGAGCGAGCCATGTCCGGTGAAGGCATTTCCTTTGAAAGTGAGGAGGCCAAAGCGGCCTTCCGGGAAAGACGGTCCCTTATCAAAGATGTCGTGCAAATGAAGAAAGTCCCAAAAAGAATTCCCATTTGTCCTTCAGCCGGGTCTTTTCCTTTGGAATACGCCGGTGTGACCTGGAAGGAAGCCATGTATAACCATGAGACCATTTTTACGGCCTATGAAAAATATCAAAACGATTTTGGTTCCGATACTTCAAATAACGGTGGGGAAATCGTCTCGGGCAGGACGCTGGAAATCCTGGGTCTCAAACTAGGCCCCTGGGCCGGTCAGGGATTACCGGATGACAAGGGCTACCAGTATGTCGAAGAGGCCTTCCTTAAGGCGGATGAATACCAGGATCTTATCGATGACCCCACAGGGTGGTTTTTGAACGTCTACTTCCCTAGGATATTTAGTGGACTGGAAGGGTTTACAGATTTCCCAATTGCTCCACTGATCCATGAAATACCGGTGATCCCTGTATTGACCATACCCTTTGCGGTCGCGCCTCTTGCTTCATCCATTGAAAGGCTTTTAGAGGCGAGCAAAGACTCCCTGGCATGGTCAGAGGTTATTGATAGGATCGTCGAATCTCAAATCGGGAAGGGCTACCCTATTCTCGAGGGGGGATTTACCAAGGCACCCTTCGATGTCCTGGGGGACACATTGAGAGGGACCAAAGAAATCATGATGGATCTGTTTCGAAGGCCCGGAGAGGTGCTGGAGGCCTGCGAAAGACTGACACCGATCATGATAAAAGCGGGTGTCAAACTCTGCGTGGAAAGTAAAAATCCCGTCTGTTTTATTCCTCTCCATAAAGGCGCCGATGGGTTTATTTCCGACGAACAATTCAGAACATTCTACTGGCCTACCCTTCGAAAGCTGGTGATCGGTTTGATCAATCAGGGGGTGGTTCCCTTGCTTTTTGCAGAGGGAGGCTACAATTCCAGGCTCAAAATCATTTCCGATCTGCCACGGGGCAGGGTCATCTGGCATTTCGATCGAACGGATATGAAACAGGCCAAGGAAACGGTGGGCCAAAATTCCTGTATTATGGGTAATGTCCCTGTTTCTCTGCTTCATGCCGGTACGCCCGATTCAATAAAACAATATTGTCGCGGGCTGATCGACGTGGCAGGAAAAGACGGCGGGTATATCTTTTCAACAGGCGCAGGAATGGAAAGCTCAAACCCTGAGAATGTCAAGGTCATGATAGACTTTGCCAAGGCGTATGGTGTTTATGGGTAGGGGGAATTAAAATAGTAAAGAATATATGTCCAGAGTACGTGGCCCTCGTTTGTCCCTAAAACGGGAGGGTAATTTCAAATGCCAAAGCTCAAATGCCAAATGAATGTCAAAAACCAAAATCCAAAAATGTGATCGGCTTGACGTTAATAAACAGTAATACCTCGTACTTTGCACGATGATGATCGGCCAAAGGGATTTGAGCGCAGAGTCCCCAAATTAAACAGGCTTTTGGCTTTCCGGAGAAAAGGCCGCTTTCAGCAAAGAGACCGACCGTCCTTGCGGACGGCAAAAAAGCCCCAACCGTTGGTCGTTATTTTTCACGGAATCATTTGGGCATTTAAACATTTGGGTTTGATTTGTCATTTGGATTTTGACATTTGTCATTCTAATCCCCGAATAATATTGCGACGGGGCCATTGAACTCTGACCGGGCCCGGAGGGCGTTGTTTTGAAGCTTGAATAAGGTACCCTATCTATCCAAACATTTTTCCCGGCAGCCACAAGGCGATCTGAGGGAACACTACAGTAAGAATCAAGACAAGGACCTGTATACCGACGAATGGCGGCACTGATTGCCAAATATCTTTGGTATTGACCCCCTCAGGTGCAATGCCTTTCATCAAGATCAAGGCCCAGCCAAATGGTGGGGTAAGGTAAGCCACCTGCATATTGAGAATAAACACAATAGAGAACCATACGGGATCAAAACCAAGGAACTTTGCGATGGGGAGAAAGATCGGGGCACATATGGTGATCACCGCGTAATCATCCATGAACATGCCAAACACAATGAGCACGATCTGCATCCCGAAAAGTATAAACCAACGGTTAACACCAACCCCTTCTACAAACTCCATAACCATTTCCTGAGCACCCGCACTGGTATAGACGACCCCGAAAAGCGTGGCCCCAATAAGGATCCACAATGCCATACCGCTGATTCTCATTGTGGATTTACACGTCTCTGTAATAACCTTCCAGCTCAACCTTCCATGGATTATACAGATAAGGCAAGCACCCGCAGCCCCAACGCCCGCAGCCTCCGTCGTGGTGGCTGCCCCTATAAAGATGGACCCCAAGACCAGAATGATTAGTGAGCCTGGCAAGACAATCTCTTTTAGTGAAATGACCCGTTTCTTCCAGGTAATAACTTCCTTTGGCACGGGGGCCAAATGGGGCTGTAGATAGCAGCGTACAAGGATGTAGGCAACATATAGAATAGCGCAGATCAAACCGGGGACGATGCCTCCAATAAAGAGTTTCCCTATGGAGACGCGTGAAATAAAACCAAAAATTATCATGATAAGACTTGGAGGGATGATGATTCCCAGAACTCCGCCCGCCATCACACTCCCCAAAGCAAGAGACTTGTGATAGTTTTGCTTGAGCATGGCGGGTACCGCGACCAGTCCCATAGTCAGGATACCGGGGCCGAATCCACCGCACATGGCCAGTGCGACACAGACAGCGACACATACCACCGCCAGACCGCCCCTCACCCCAGTCAACCAGTAACTGAGGGCATGGAATAACCGTTCGGATATTCCCGAATGGACGAGGAAGTTTCCCATGATCAGAAACAGGGGAATGGCCATCAATCCAAGACTTGTAATCTGCTGATAGGTTGTGGTGGCGACCGTATACAAGGCCGGCGGTCCGTCAAAAAAAAGAGTAAATATCAGGCTGAGACCGCCCAGCGCGAAGGCAACGGGAACGCCTAATGCAAGGAGAAGAAGCATGCCACCGAATAGAATAACCGATATGACTTCAATACTCATGTTTGTTCGTCCTCAAAAAAAGAATGAAAAAACCTTGATGAGGCCCTATCTTTATTAGGGAAATTTTTAACGCGTTGGGACTACTCATCTTTTCCCATAAAGAATAAGGCTATCCCTTCAAGAAGGAAGAGGCAGGAAACAATGGGGATGAGTAGTTTAAGGGGATATAGGGGCATAGGAAAAAATCCGGTCGCCTTCTCTTTGACCGCCAGCGATTCCAGGCCCATCCAGGCACCCTGCCATATCAGACAGACAAAAAAGAAAATAAAGAGGAGAAGCGCAATGATTCTCGAAAACATCTTCATCTTCGGCGAAAAACGATCATAGAATATCTCTATTCGAATGTGCGCGGCTTCAGACAAAGTATAGACCCCTGCGAAGAGGATGAAGGCGCCAAAAATTTGTTTGTTGGTCAGCCAGGCCCATTTGGTGGGGTTCCCAAACAGATATCTTCCCAAAACCTCATACGAAATAACACACATCATAATAAGAGGAAGAAAACTGAAGATGTTGCCCACCTTCTGACTGACAACATGAATACCTTTGAATAGTTTTTTCACTTTGTTCGACCTCTTTCCTTGCCCATACTGATGGTGAAATATTCCTAAGTAGATTATCCCATAATTACAGTGACGTAATTTTTCACCTAATAACTTGGTATGATTTAGGTGAAAAATATGACTTACCACAGAGACACGGAGGACACAGAGTTGGCTTTTTTTCGTTTGCCGGGAGGCGGCAAACGAAAACCATCAGCCCTAACGGGCAATAAGTGAAAAATTTATTACGCGCGTCATTAGGTGTTGACCTTATCCCGCCCTTAAATGGCAGTGATCTTTTTGCCCATCGTCTTCTCCCGATGGGCAAAAATGAAAAACCCTCTGTGACCTCTGCCTGTCCCGCCATAGCTCCAATGGAGCGACGGCGGATGCCTCAGTGGTGAAATTTGCCTAAGTTCGCGCTCCATCGAAGAATCGTCTATTCCCATCCACGCCATTGCTTGATGATTTTGACAGCTTTGGCAGAGGCAGCATCGGTTTGAGCGACCTCATCCATCAACTGTTTGGCCATAGCGGCGTATTTGTCTTTACACTCCTGATCCAGATCGATTGAAAAGAGTTTTCCCTCTTTAATCAATTGATCGGCAATATCGAGTTCACCTTTATAACCGGCTACCGTTGCATAGAAATAGTCCTTTCCGGCAGCTTTGAGGATTTCCTTGATATTGTCAGGCAGTTTATTCCACACTTTCATGTTGATGGCTATTTCACCCAGGGCCTCATCAGCCTCCATGCCCCGTAGCCAGTAAGGAGCCACCTCATGCCACTTCATGCCCGTGATGGCGCTGATATCCCATTCCGCTGCATCAAGAACACCCGTCTTTAAAGACAGATAGGTCTCTTCACCCGGAATCGAAATGGATTTCATGCCCACTGCGGTTTGATATTTCAGATTGAGCCCATCAGATCTCACGATCAACCCTTCCAGGTCGCTGCATTTTTTCGGATTTACCTTCGACACGGTGACAGGAACCGGACCAAACACGTGGATATCCAGAAAATAGAGACCCTGTTTTGCATATTCCTCACGAAGAATGTCCGCTAATCCGCCGTCCATGAAAAGATTGCGAATCTCCTCAGCTTTGCCGAAAAAGGAGTCGATGTGCGGTACCTGGAATGCGCCGGGGAGACCAAATTCCACGTAGGCGGCTGGGATGATCTCGCCATGCACCACTCCGGCTGATTGCATCATATCAATAGTACCCCTCTTTGTGGCGCTAAATAGGTTTTCGATGGGTACGATCTCGGGAGCCCTGAATACGGATATCTTGATTTGCCCTTTACTCCTGCTTGCCGCAGAAGCTGCAAATACATCCAGTAGGTCGGATGATTTATCCCCTGCCGGAAACGCGGATTGAATCTTAAATCGATACACCTTATCAGCAGCCGTGGCTGCTAAAGGGGAGAACAAAAGAGAAAAAACCAAACATCCCACCAAAACGACCAGTCCCACTAAAAACGTTCTTTCCTTTTTCATTTTGTACCTCCATTATAGAAATGTTTACGTTTGTCATTCCTTTGACCAATTAAATAACTAAAGGTATCACCTCCCCTCATTTTTTTTATAATGAAAACCCTAAATTCAAGAACTTCCGGACTCGACCGCCTTCACCGCCTCCAGAAGAATTTCCGTTCCCTTCTGTGCGTATTTCTTTGGCAGAACCAAGGGTGGCATAAAGCGGAACACACTTCCAAACCGTCCGCACGGTACCATGACAAGCCCCCGATTGAGCATGCCCATGATAATATTTCCCATGGAGTCCCCATCGAGCGGTTCCTTCGTTTCTTTATCCTTGACCATTTCAATGCCGATCATTAGGCCCCTGCCTCGGACATCACCAATGGTTCGGGTCTCCTTTGCACCCTCGGTCAGCCAGCTTTTTATCTCTTCCCCCAATTTTCCTGCCCTTTTCACCAATTCAAAATTGTTTTCGCTCAATATTTCAATATTCGTGATTGTCGTGGCTGATATAACTGCATTCCCTGCGAAAGTATTGGGTTGAGAGCTGTCCACGATCTTTTCAGCATGATCCTTTCTAATTGAAAGGCCCGCGCTGGGCATATCACCGCCCATGCCCTTGCCCCAAGTCAACATATCCGGTTCAACACCGTTATGCTCGATGGACCACATCTTTCCCGTTCTCCCTGCTCCTGATTGAACCTCATCTGCGACCAGTAAAGCACCATGCTTTTCGCAGGCCTCTTTTATCATGGGAAGCCATTCCGGTGGCGGGACAACATAGCCTCCTTCTCCCTGCAGGGGTTCAACGATCAACATCCCCACATCATCGGCTCCTGTATAAGGTGTGTTCAATACATA
>JAQYVK010000480.1 GCA_030145585.1 Desulfatiglandales bacterium
CGGAGGAATATATGTAAATATTTTGAGGATTACGATTCAAGCCGGACGATGAGATCGGGCTATTTGGCATTTTTGAGATGGCTTCTAATCTATATCAAGGACGCCCTTGTTAAAACGAAAAGAATAGGAACGTCGAACATCCAACGTCCAACGTCGAATTTTGAATAAAGCATGCTAAAATTTTTTATAAAATGGCCGAGCGACACGCGTCGCAAGCGCCTGCGCTGCGCGAGCGAGTTCATCATTCGATGTTCAATGTTCGATGTTCGATGTTGGACGTTCAAAAAAATGCTTTAATCTGGCGCTAACGAGTATTTTTTCTCGCAGGAACGGGTGAACCTTTCCGGGTCCACCGCTAGAAGCGGTGGGTTTAGATCAAACTAAGACTCTAACTTCTCAAGTCAACATTGAAGTTTCGAATTTATTATGGACACTAATGAAAACAAAATAAAGACGGTTTCTCTCATATTAGCAGCCGGCAAGGGAAGTCGTATGGAGGGATTTAGAGGCAATAAAACCCTCCTCCCACTGGTACGGGGGTCTTCTGCTTTTGAAGGGTCACACCCCATTTTGCTTCAAATCCTTAATCAACTGCCACCTGGTCCAAAGGCGCTTGTTGTCCATCACAAAAAAGAAAAGGTATTGGAAGCGACCCATTCTTTTGAACCTACTTACTGCGAGCAACCCCTCCTTAATGGTACGGGGGGTGCGTTGTTGGCTGCCCGGCAATTTCTTAGTGATTACGAGGACAGTCAGGTTATCATAACCATGGGGGATGTCCCTTTTGTTAGAACAGACACCTATTACAATCTGGTAAAAGCCCTAAAGCATTTTAGTCTCGTGATCCTCGGGTTTTCCCCGGAAGACAAGAAACAATATGGACTGCTGGAGGTAGATGGAAAAAGAGTCACGAAAATCATTGAATGGAAATACTGGAACACCTATTCCAAAAAGAGACAGGAACATTTTCAAATTTGTAATTCCGGTATATACGCCGCCCGAATGAATGATCTCTTGAAATATCTTCCTCTCTTGGAAAAAAGACCCCATATCGTGTTAAAAGAGAGAGACGGTAAGCGTGTTGAAGTGGAGGAGTTCTTTATCACTGATTTGATTGAGCTGATGCACCAGCAGGATCTCAAGATCGGTCATGTCATGGCTGGGGATGAAAATGAAGTCATGGGGATAGATGACTTCCCAGCCCTGAGAAAGGCCCAAGAGATATATAAAGCCACACGTTCCTAAATCAATTGCCACCTTTAAAATGGGGTGGTTTTGAAGGTGCATTTGAATCGGTCTTTTTATCTCTCACAGAGCTCTCAGCCTCCGGCCCGTAGGGCCTACGCCCCGGAGGGAGATCCCAGAGTCTATTTGATCTGAATTCCTGAGATTCGTTAAACCTTGAGGCTCTCGAAAGGGGGAATTCAGATCAATTTGCCATCCCGCTAGTGCGGGAACTCAATATCGTATTAACCATTCATTTGGATCTCGATTAAACTATATGTCCCGTGAGGGACTGATGGTTGTTCTGATTCGGCCTCCCTGCCTTGCCATAGCCGTCCCACCGCAGGTGGGCAAGCGACGGCCGGTCAGCGAATAAGAACAAAAACAATTATTTTCTCTGTGCTCTCTGTGTGCTCTAGCGAAGCGGGCGAGAGATTTTAATTATTGTGAAACTCTAATCACTTCCTTGCCTGATTTTCAAAGCTGGGACCTTCAGTTTAGCTGAAGGGTTAGTGGAATAATTAAACGATGTGTTTTTCTAAGAAACCGGTGTCCATTAATCTTTAAAGGTGGAGGTAAATATGGGAGAAAAATCTCTTGGTGATCGAATCTGGTACAAAAACTGGCCCCCCCAGGTCCCAAAATGTCTGGATTACCCCGAATGTTCCCTGTCCGAATTCCTTCAGGAGACAGTCTCAAAATATGGTGATAAAACCGCCATCAACTTCCTGGACTCAACCATCTCCTATAACCGGCTCTGGGACTTGGTCCGGCGGCTGGCCACCGGCCTGAGCAACCTGGGATTAAAAAAGGGCGATGTTTGCGCCCTGATGTTACCCAATTCCCACCAATATGTGGTCAGCTACTATGCCTGCCAGCTCCTTGGGGTCACAGTCACCGCCATCAATCCCACCTACAAGGCACTTGAAATTCAACACCAACTCCGAGACTCCGGGGCCAAGGCCCTTATCGTTCTGGACGCCGTTTTCACGGAAGCCGAATCAGGCCTGAAGGATACCCCGGTTGAAAGAGTCATCGGCACCAATATCGTCGACCTGTGCGGCTTTTCCGTGGTGAAGCGTTTCCTGGGCAAGCTTCTCAAAAAGATTCCAACCGGGAAACTGCCTGATGACGCCTACAAGTTCACCCAACTCATTGAGACAGATCCCAACCCTCCCGTGGTTGCAGTGGAACCGACTGAGGACATTGCGGTCTTTCAGTACACCGGCGGTACCACCGGTCTGCCCAAAGGAGCCATGCTCACCCATAGCAATGTGGTCTCCAATGCCGTCCAGTGCGAGGCATGGGTGTGGAAAAGGAAACCGGGCATGGGACTTATCGGGGTTCTGCCCCTCTTCCATTCCTATGCCATGACCACGGTTATGAACTCGGCTATACGCTTAGGCGGTTTCCAGCTCCTCTTTCCCAGACCGCCTGCGGACATGTCCGAACTCTTCGCCGTAATCCAGAAATACAGCCCCAAGGAAGGTTTCATCTTACCCGGTGTGACCACCCTCTTCAACAAGATCAACACCCATCCCAAGGTCAAGGACTATGACCTGAGTTCTCTCATAATGGCTATCTCAGGCGCAATGTCCCTTCCACTCGAGGTACAAAACAGGTTCGAAGAAGTGACCGGCTCCATTATTGTGGAGGGATACGGGCTTTCCGAGGCCACACCGGCGACCCATGCAAATCCTTTGGTCGAAGAATTGCGCAAACAGGGCACCATCGGCCTTCCCTACCCTGACACGGACATTAAAATTATGGATGAGGAGACCGGGACCAAAGAACTGCCTCCCCTGCCCTTCGCTGTGGCGAGAACGGGCGGCCTCACGCCTGAGCAATCCTTGGAAGCGGACGAATACACGGGCGAACTGGTCGTAAAAGGACCCCAGGTGATGAAGGGTTATCTGAACCGACCGGAAGAGACCGCCTCAACCATCAGAGACGGTTGGCTCTATACCGGGGATATCGCCTGCATGGATGCGGATGGTTTTACCATGATCCGGGATCGGGCCAAGGATATGATCAAGTACAAGGGTTACCCCGTCTTTCCGGCCGAGGTGGAAGACCTTCTACACAGGCACCCCGATATTCATGAGATTGCCGTTATCGGTCTGCCTGACGAAGAAGTCGGGGAGTTGGTCAAGGCCTTTATCGTGCTTGACCCGGCCAAGCGGGGGCAGGTTTCTCCTGATGAGATCATAGGATGGGCCAAGGACAAAATAACCCATTACAAGGTCCCTTCTTTGATTGAATTCCGGGATGAACTGCCGATGACCATGGTGGGTAAAGTACTTCGTAGAGTCCTGCGAGAAGAGGAATTGGCAAAAATCCAGGGGAAATAAGCCGCATTTAATCACCTGTCCATTATTTGCCACTAACAGTGGGCAGCCCTGCCGAAATATTGGATTTTAAATTTCAAATGCCAAAGCACAAATGTCAAATGAATGTCAAATGACAAAATGCTAAACAATTAATCTCGAAAGCACAAAAGTTGAATACAATGGTGAATAATGAACCGTAAATGGTGAACCGTGAACTGCATTTCGACACCCGTCATTTAAAGTTCAGTTCTTTTTTGGGACATTGGGATTTTGGATTTCATTTGTCATTTGGATTTTGACATTTGTCATTCTAATAGCTGACCACGCCCAGAACGCCTATTTTCTGAATTTCAATAAAGTACAATGAGAAAAAGGCCCTAAGGTCTTATCAATTGCAGTGCCCCCGGCACCATGTCAATAACAACGGGCAATTGTCCCGGTTGTTCTCCATCAACATCTAGCAGAACCCGCTGATCCGAATAGGCCTCTATTCGTTTGCCCGACAGAGCGATCACCTTTTTCACCTGCAAGAGTCTTCCATTGTAAAGTTTTGGGAAATGCCAGAAGATTTCTGCAAGGCTCAGATTCCCCATCATGGTCACCTGGAAAAAACCATCGTCTACACGTGCTCCTGGAGCAATCCACATGCCACCGCCATGGTACTGGCCGTTAGCAATCGCAACGTTCCAACATGTGACCTCCCAGGCCTTTCCATTGTCCACATGAATATGAATTCGCTTTTTGTCATAGATAAGAAGAGAAACCAATGTCGCCCAGAGGAAAGATACAAACCCGCCGAACACCTTGGTGGTCCTGTTAACCCGTTGATCTACCTCACCACCCAGCCCGAAGCTCGTCACATTATGGAAATAC
>JAQYVK010000481.1 GCA_030145585.1 Desulfatiglandales bacterium
CCCAGTGTTCATTACCATATGGGGGGAATCCCGACCAATGAATTCGGAGAGGTTCGAAACGGGCCACACGAAGTGATCTCAGGCCTGTTCGCAGTAGGGGAATGCGCGGCAGCAAGCTTTCACGGATTTAATCGTCTTGGCACAAACTCCATTTTGGAACTCATTACCATGGGAAAATTTGCTGGGGAGAAGGTCATCGATTGTCTTGGATGGGAACTGAATGAATTACCGGAAGAAGCAGGTGAAATGACCTTTTCTCTGTTTTCAAGATTTATAGACGGGACGGGAAAAGAAAAAATAGGGCAAATCCGGCAGGAAATGCAAGCGCTCATGACAGAGAAAGTGGGTATATTCCGAAAGGAAGACAGTCTCATGGAGGCGATTGAAGCATTAAAAGAGCTCAAAGAACGTTCAGAAAATATTTTTTTATCCAATAAAAACCTAACCATGAACCAGGAAATCATCCAGCGATGGGAACTGGAAAACCTGTTGTCGATATCCATGATCTGCGCGCAAGGCGCCCTGAATAGAAGAGAATCGAGGGGTGGACATTTTCGTGAGGATTTCCCGGAGAGAAAAGACGCGTTTAACTATCACACATTAGCCCATATGACAGAGTTCGGCAAAGTAACCTTAGGTGAACGTCCGGTAGATATGAGTATTTATAAGGCTAAAGGTGAGAACTATGAAAAATTTGCCGTGATTGAGAGAAAATATTAGTGAAAAATAAATATAATATTACCTTAAAAATTGACCGTTATGATCCGGATAACAAAAGATCCTGGGTTCAGACCTATGAGCTGGAGGCCGGTAGGATACTTCGATTTACGGATGTATTTCGAGAAATCAATAACGAAATAGACCCAAGTCTGGCTTGGAACTCATCATGTGTGCATGCGCAATGCGGGACCTGTGCGGTCAGGGTCAATGGGAAGCCGCTGTTGGCCTGTGAGCTACTCGTTGAAAATGCGGTTGCCCATTTTGGAACCACGGTTTTTGAGGTCGCACCAATAACCGTTGCACCCGTGATTCGTGATCTTATTGTCGATTTTGAGCAAGCTTATGAAAGGGTTACTAAAGTCAAGCCATATATCATAGAGCCCGCTCAAAATCCAAATCCAGGAAATGAATACCAGATCGATCCACGAGATCTGGATCGTTATGTGGATGCCACACGCTGCGTGAATTGTTTCTGTTGTGCTGACGCATGCATCAGCAGTGAAAAAGGATTTTTAGGGCCAAACGCCGTCATGGCCAGTATTGTTCGTTTAATGGATCCCCGTGAGAATTCAAAAGATGAAAGGCTGGAGCTTCTTTACAGCGAAGAAGGCGTATATAGATGCCACTCCTCCATGGCCTGTTCCTTTGTGTGCCCCAAGGAGATCGATGTGGCCCATTTCATTGCGCTGGCAAAAGCGGGCAAGTTCAAATCGGAACCGAAGACATAACCGACGGCTAAGAAGGAAATATTTATGGGCGTCAGAGAAATAGCGGCAGAGGAGATTACGAGTACGATAAGGCGGCTGTGTATAGAAGCCAATACGATTTTAGGAGATGAAGTAGTTGAGGCCTTGAAGAAAGGTCTTGAACAAGAAGAATCCAAAACGGGAAAGGACATTTTCCGCCAGTTATTGGATAATGCAAAAATTGCAAAACAGGAGGGTATCCCTCTGTGCCAGGATACAGGCATGGTTGTCGTCTTCATTGAAATGGGCCAGGATATTCATATTGTGCATGGGGGGTTGAACCAATCCATTAATGAAGGGGTGCGTCAGGGGTATAGGGACGGGTATCTTAGGGCATCATCTCTTGATCCTCTGGTTAGAAAGAATTTTGGGGATAATACCCCGGCGATTATACATGTGGAAATAGTGCCGGGTGACAAACTGAAACTAACAGTGGTACCAAAAGGTTTTGGCGGTGAGAACATGAGCCGGGTGGTCTTACTCACACCTGCCTCTGGTATGGAGGGAATAAAAGAGTTTGTTTTGCAGACAGTTGAGAAAGCCGGTGCCAATCCATGTCCGCCCGTAATAGTGGGTGTGGGTATTGGGGGCACATTGGAAAAGGCCGCTTTTATCGCCAAAAAGTCCCTCCTTCGGCCAATAGGCCAAAGACATCCCGATCACCAGATAGCAATACTGGAGCAAGAACTACTTGATAAGATAAATAGACTGGGTATTGGTCCTCAGGGGTTAGGCGGAAACGTTACTGCCCTGGATGTGCACATTGAGACCTATCCCACTCATATTGCCGGCCTACCGATAGTTGTCAATCTTCAGTGCAACTGCCACCGCCATAAAGAAGCAGTGCTTTAGATTTTTAGGAGTGATGTCATTATGCCGGAGACAATTTCAATAAATACGCCTTTGACAGATGAGATATTAAAAGATCTCAAGACAGGTGACAGCGTGCTGATAAGCGGTGTTATATATTCTGCGCGAGATGCGGCACACAAACGACTGGTGGAATTGATCAGTAAAGGGGAAAAACTGCCCTTTGAGATAAAAGGTCAAATTGTGTATTACGTCGGACCGACTCCACCGGGGCCGGGTATGATAATTGGTTCGGCAGGGCCTACCAGCGGTTACAGAATGGATGCTTACGCACCGATACTTATAGCAGAGGGTCTAAAAGGCATGATAGGCAAAGGCATGAGAAATCAGAAGGTCAAAGAGGCGATAAAAAGGCACAGGGCCGTCTATTTCGCCGCGACCGGCGGGGCAGGCGCCCTTATATCTAAAACCATCAAGAAGACTGAAATAGTCGCATATGAGGATCTGGGAACCGAGGCGATAAGGAGGATGCACGTTAAAGATTTCCCAACCATTGTGGTAAATGATATCTATGGCAATGATCTTTACCTGCAGGGGAAAAGGAGATACAGAAAAACTGGGTAAGTCTTCACAGGTTCAAGCGTTTCCCTCTGAAAGGGGGATTCAGGATTGCTTTATCACATAAATGCTGAGGAATAATAATGTCACAAGAAGAATTCGCCGGAATCTTTCCCTACCTTGTTACACCCATTGATCAATCAGGTAACCTCAAAGAAGACGTGTTGCGTGATCTTGTGAATCATCTCATCTCAAAAGGGGTACATGGGCTGACCCCTCTGGGAAGTACTGGAGAAGGCGCCTATTTCGCATGGGAAGTAAAAAAGAAGGTAATAGACGTTGTCGTTAAGGCCGCTAAAGGTCATGTCCCTGTTATTGCCGGAGTCAATGAAATGACGACTCATGGTGCGGTAAAACAGGCTATTGCGACAGAACGGGCTGGCGCAGACGGCATCCTTGCTGTCTTACCAACATATTTCCCTTTAGCCGATATACATGTAGTGGAACATTTCCGGGCCATCGCCCGTGCGGTCTCATGCCCGGTCGTTTTATATACAAACCCAAAATTTGCCAAATGGGACTTTACCATTCCTATGCTTGAGGAGCTGGCAGAAGAACCTAATATCCGCTATCTTAAAGATGCATCTGGTAACACGGGCAAGCTGTTATCCATCGCAAATACCCTCCAGGATCGAATAAGGATTTTCAGTGCCTCGGCGCATGTCCCGGTTTTTGTATTTATGATAGGTGGTGTTGGATGGATGGCCGGGCCCGCCTGCCTGATTCCGGAGCAGTGTGTCAACCTGTTTAATATGGCGCGAGAAAAAAGGTGGGAGGAGGCATTTGAACTCCAGAAAACATTATGGTCACTTAATGTTGCCTTCCAGAATTATTCCCTTGCCGCATGCGTAAAGGCCGGATTAGAGATGCAGGGATTTCCTGTGGGTTCCCCATTGCCTCCTCAAAGACAATTGGATGAAGAAGGGAAAAAAATAGTATCTCAGATATTGACAAATATTGGTGTGCTATAGTCGAATCTACAAAAAGAGTAGTAATGTGCCTGACCTTACCGGTATAGGAATAGAACCATGGACATCACCAATATCGACCACATCGTTTTGACAGTTAAGAATATCAATAAGACCGTTCAATTCTATGAGTCCGTACTTGGTATGGTCGGAGAAAGCTTCGGTGAAGGTAGAATTGCACTCAAGTTTGGGAACCAAAAAATTAATCTTCATGAGCAAGGCGATGAATTTGAGCCAAGAGCGAATAAACCAACCCCTGGCTCAAACGATTTATGTTTCTTGACCAACTCGAAACTGGAAGTAGTCATGAAACATGTAATAAGTAAGGGGGTAAAAATAATTGAAGGACCCGTGGCAAAAACGGGAGCTACTGGCCCCATTATTTCATTTTATTTTAGAGATCCAGATCAAAATCTAATTGAAGTGGCAAACATTGTAAAAAACACATAACAAATCAGTCCGCCGAGCGGGCCAGTATGCGCAACTTTTTAAGATTCACCGCTGTTTTTGCATCGCACGAAGTTTTTCCATGTTTACGCGGCCAACTCGTGAGATCGGTCGTTGCCCTGCCCTGTAATATATACTAAGCATCACCGTGATGAAGACTGAGAAAAAAGCTTCAACCCATTGCACCACATTGCGGTGGAATGTGATCCTAAATACGTCAGGCGTTTAGGGGGCAGTGGTGCGAATATAGCCGTCCTAAGCAGATACCGATGTCTTTTCGGTCCGTCGGATCACCAGGATGATCATAACCACGGCGGGTATCAATGCCAATGCCGAAAGGATACCTTTGGGATAGAACAAGATAAATAGTGCCACCAGGAGGACTAAAAACCTAGCGAGCAGGTCATGCGTTTTACGTCCAAAAAGTCTACCGTGGATGGCGGCAGCTGCTGTCGCGCATCCAATAATGAGCACACCCAGTGCAGCCAGTTGTTTTAAACCGGGCTTTAACAACAAGATATCCCAATTGAAAATCGCGAATGTGAGGAAGAAAAAAGGAAGAGATATTTGCAGCGTGACCATCATCGTCTTCATGAAGGAGGCACCTGAAATACGGGAAGCAACTGCAGCGACGAGTGAGGTTGGTGGCGAATATTCGGATATTACTGCTACGAAAAACAAGAAGAAATGAGCTATCCAAGGGTTGATCCCGATTCGTGTCATAGGCGGGATGACTATAACGGCTGAGATTAAGTAACAGGCCGACGGAGGTATTCCCAGCCCTAAAAAGACCCCAATTAAGAACCCCACTCCGATAATGCCTACGACATGGAATTCTCCGACTGCCGCCAGTAGCCCCATTAACTTAAGCATCCATCCACTAACCACGAACAGATTTATCATCACCCCGAGCATGGCGAGCAAGAGAACGAGCGGAGCGGTGACCCCGGCAAATGCCTCTATGGATCGGCGCAAACACCTACCCCATTCCTTTATTTTATCTGAGATCGTCCCCGGATGGAGAT
>JAQYVK010000482.1 GCA_030145585.1 Desulfatiglandales bacterium
CCATCACTTTCCGACCCGCTTCTAAAATATCTTCGGGCTTAATCCCCTTCTTGATCATCTTGAGCACTTTTTCAGAACCGCTTTCCAGGCCCGCATGAATCCTCGTGAGTCCTGCCTCCTTCAATTGCACAAACTCTTCAACGCTCTTGCGCTTCAGTGTGGTCGCCCGCGCATAGGTCGTGATTCTCTCCAGATTGGGAAACCTTTCCTTGATATACCGGAGTATTTCGAGAACCTGGTCCGTTTTCAGGATAAGGCTGTCGGCGTCCTGGAGGAAAGCGGTTTCGATCCTGTTAGCCTGCTTCCCATACGCTTTAGCCATGGCATCGATGTCTTCCTTGATTTCCGCCACAGGACGCCGCGAGAACTTTACGCCCTTATAGGCAGGACAGAAAACACACTGGTTCCAGGGACAATTCCTGGTAACCCTGACAAGGAGGCTTTGGGCCTCGCTCGGCGGTCTGATTACACCCTGTTCGTACATGAAATCATCTCCATAATAGAACCCTAATTGAGCTTAAAGAACCCCGTGCTTCCGCACATGGAGTCTCGCTTAACGACCAAACTCTTTCCTCCCCCTTGATGGGGGAGGATTAAGGTGGGGGTGATAACTGTTTTTTCCACCCTCCCCGGCTGACTGTAAGAAATTGAGCATCTACAGTCAGCACCTCTCATCAAGGGAGGGGAACTTAAAAGGAACCACTCATCCCCGCTCTTCCGGGTGGGGCATTCTGACAAATTAGGGTAAACAAATTCGAGAAGGGGGACGGTCGCCTTGCATCTCCCCGTTGATGCGGGATCTGACGAGGGGCATCCTCAACTTTCGCTCCATCAGGGTTACGGCTGGCTCCTAACCGACCGGTTTTATCCAGCGTGCCGCCAGAAAGGCTCCCCGGTTCAGACCCTTTTTCCTTCCCTCTATTTCAATCTCCGTCGCAAGTGCCAAGTCATCATCTTTTTTGAAATGGATGGCGGTCTGAATCATGCCTTGCACGGATGATAGGGCAGCCATCTCTTCAGGGGATCTGAAGACGGTATGCTTGAAAATGGGATGTCCTTTCTTGCCCTTTTCCTCCCTTCGATAGGCCCATGGGCTCAGGCTGTTCAGGGTAGCAACAACAATGATGCCTCCCGGTCTGGTGACACGGAACATCTCTTCGACGGCAACCTCTGCCTCTTCAATGAATTCAATAGCGGTTATGGATACTGCTTTATCAAAGGAGTCATCAGCAAAGGGGAGCCTTTTCATATCTCCCTGAACGGGAAGGAAGGGCATGCCCTTGTTTTTGAATGCTGCTCGGCCAAGCATGGGGTGAGAGAGTTCCAGCCCCACAACCCTGGCGCCCGTCTCACAGATGTGCGTGGTGAAGACCCCTGTTCCGCACCCGGCATCCAGAACAATCTCACCACGGCTCGGTGCCAACATCCCGAGGATAAGCTCGCTCTCATAGCCCTTGATCAGTCGCCCGATAGGTTTTTCAAACCACTGATCATATTTTTCGGACCAATCATCAAAAATTTCCGCCATGCCTTTGGCTTCTCCAGTAGCTCGTTCAGGGATTGATGGAATTGAATAACTGATTGGGGCTCGTAGGACAAGCCCTTTTATAGAAAACTTTTCACCAGGCCACCTTGAGCTAGATTTTGGTGCCCACAAGATATCGGCTGGCCATTAAACCTGAGATATGTCTGACTTACCCGCCCGAATGCTGGCTTTTCTCTTATTTTGGGTTGATTTTAGTCAGGTTTAGGTGTTTTCAAAAAAGATATGACTTAATTACCTATTATCTGTGAAATTTGGTTTGAATAATTTTTTAGGTTTCGAACTCCAGTCATCAGAAAATTGGGCCTTCAGCACCAAATTTTACGGTAAGAGACAGAAAGTTTCGAATCAGTTGATTATGGATTGATCCTATTAAAATATTGTGGATTCTCTTGTTCTCGTCATAATCTCAATATATCCTCATCTTTTGATTATAAATGCGAACCACTAATAGAAGCCCAAAAGACGATCTTAAAGTAAGTACTGGGATTCTTATGTGGATCCGTAAAATCATGTTATGCCGAATATTCCCGGCAGTAAGATCAGTAAGGGTAATAAGACGTTAATTTGCCGGGAAGATGGAATCACTTTTGGAGAAGGATTATGTTGGACGAAGTCCGATAGAATCCTTGCTAATTCATAAATACCTCTTGATTCGTACTGAGAGATAAGGCTCCCTCCCTGCATCCATCTACACACCGGCCACATCCATTACATAGGAACGAATCTACCCGGAAAATGTCCTCATCAACACAAACGGCCCCCGCGGGACAGACCTGCTCGCACTTACCGCACCTGACACATCTTTCCAGGTCAACGTTCAGTTTTAAACCTGAATCATACATGGAAATCTTGTCTCTGCTCCGATCAGTCCTCGTTGAGGCATCACTTTTCAACCTGTGGGACATTCCTTTCCTGTTTTTTAAAAACTCACGTTCCGATTTGATAAAATCACTCTTATGATGCTTACTGTGACCTTCTTTCCATGAAGAACCTCTGTGATGACCGCAATCATGAGAACGGTGTCTATACTCTTTTTTACCATGGCCGTCTTTTGTTCTCATTCGTGAGAACATTGATTTATGATGATGCATCAATTAATCCTCCTTTAAGATCTCATCAACACGCTTGAATGTATCATGGATGATTTCACGTATCTTTTCAGTCCTTGCAGAATCTAATCTTCCCCGTTGAAAAGACCTGGCAATTGTCTTAAACATATTCATTACCTGATCATGGATTTCTTCAAAGAATTCATTGTGTTCAATGGATTGCCCCTGGCCCATATCCTCATAGATCTCTTCTAGCAATGACCTCTGCTCTTTAAGCTCTTCTATTCCTTTTTCGGTCAACTCATAGACCCGTCTTTTTCCATCTTCTCTAGAAAATATCAGTTCAAGATCTTCAAGCATCTGCAAGGCCGGATATAAAGTACCCGAGCTCGGCAGATACATGCCGCTTGTCTTCTCTTTGATGTTTTGCATGATATCGTATCCATGACGTCCTTTCTCTACGAGAGTGTCGAGAATAAGGTATCGTATTTCACCGCGCTCGATCCTGGGACCTCTTCTTCCCAACATTTCAGAAAACCAACCAGATTTTTTATGTTTATACCCGTGTTTGTGGTGGCCCCTGTCATGTCTTCCTTTTGAAAAATGACGCTTATTCATTTGCATAGGAATCCTTTTTCTACATATCTATAAGATATATCGTTTAGTTGTATCGACAGGATATATTTCTTTTATCGACTCGTCAAGAAAAAAACCCAAACGGGTAAAAGTTAAATCTTCGGAATAAAGAGAAATGGGGGAGGGGCAGGGGGGAGGGGCAAGTCTGCTCTTGACTCATCTCTAACTTAACAACCACCCCTAACAAGGTCTTTTACTCTCAC
>JAQYVK010000483.1 GCA_030145585.1 Desulfatiglandales bacterium
ACAAATTCCCCATCTTTTGCCACAACCTGTCCTCGCACCATGGTCATTATCGGCCATCCCTGGATATCCATCCCTTCATAGGGTGTGAAATCTACGTTCTCATGCAACAGACTATGTGTGACGGTGCATCGGCGATCCGGGTCGATGATCACGATGTCTCCATCAGATCCAGGTGCGATTTGTCCCTTTTGTGGATACAATCCCATGATTCGGGCAGGGGCCGTAGAAACGATCTCAACAAAACGATTGGGGGAAATTCGCCCTTTCATGACGCCTTCAGAAAACATCAGCGGGACCCTCAACTCGACTCCCGGTAATCCGCAGGGGGCGCGGGTAAAATCCTCTTTACCCAGTTGGCGTTTTATTTCGAAGTCAAAGGGGCAGTGGTCGGTGGCTATAACGTCGATATGGCCTTCTCGAACGCCTTGCCACAGGGCTTCCATGTCGTTCTTAGTACGCAGAGGAGGGCTCATCATGTATTTCAAACCACCCAGTTCAGGCTCATCATAACACGCTTCACTTAAGAAAAGATATTGGGGGCAGGTCTCGGCATACACGTTCTGTCCTGCGTTCTTGGCAGTTCTTACGCACTCAAGGCCCATGGCCGTAGAGAGATGTACGATGTATATAGGGGCATTGTCCGACATGGCCGCAAGGTGAATGATGCGCTGAACGGCCTCGGCCTCGCAATGGTCCGGCCGACTCAGGGCGTGGTAACGGGGGGCGACCTTTCCCTGGGTAAGAAAGCGGTCTCGAAGGAATTGTATGGTCGCATCATTTTCTGCATGGATTGCTAAAAGTCCGCCTGAGGAAGAGACTCTTTCAAGAAGACGGAGTACGTCCAGATCGGACAATTTGTATTCATAGGTCAAAAAGCCCTTGAAGCTTGGGATCCCATCATCAACAAGGGTTTTTATTTCATCCAGGATATCTTCGTTCACATGCTGAAAGATACCGTGAAAGCCATAATCGATTACAGCCTTGTCCCGGGCATATTCGTGATACACCCGGATCGGGTGATGTAAATCGCAACCCTTGGGTCCGAACCCGGGATAGTCCACAATGCAGGTGGTCCCCCCACAGGCCGCGGCCACGGTTCCCGTATAAAAATCATCCTGAGCCACAGCAATGCCCTGATCTAAATTCATATGGGTGTGTACGTCCACCCCTCCGGGCATCACGTATTTCCCTCCGGCATCGATCACCTCAGCGTTTTCAAGGTGGATGTCCTCACCCACCTGTGCGATAACGCCGTCACGGATAAGGACATCCCCTTCAAGGGTATCATCCGAATTGAGGATCTCGCCGTTTTTTATGATCACGTCCATTTGGTTCTGTTGCATATTAATTAATTCCATAAACCTTCAGTTATGCTATGCGGATAAGTGAGTAAAATAATCTCTCGCCCGCTTCGCTTGAGCACGCAGAGGACACTGAGAAAAGATTCATTTTTGTTCTGATTCGTTGAGGGGACGAATCAGAACAACCATCACCCTTTACCAAACTGAAGGCAACAGTTTGGTGCAGGGCGAATCAAGATCCAATTTAACGGCCATGAAATAGACTCTGCGGCCTCTGTGCGCTCTGTGAGAGATATAAAACCCTTTCAGGGTCATCATTAAGCCACCCCTTTTAAGGGTGGTTGTTAACTATCCAAATTTCTTCCCACTACTTCATTTTATCCCAAAGCTTATTTCCCATCTCCCGCGCAAAGGTGAGGATCTCACCCTCATCCGCAGTCATCAATCGTTTTTTATATATAACCAGTCTGCCGGAGGAGATGACACTTTCAACATGCCTGGCCTCCATCCCATATATGAAGTGGCCCAAAAAATTACTCGGATTTATCTCGGTGGGAGCATCATAGTCAAGAATCACAAGATTGTTGTCCCCATCCCCCTCAAATCCGTTTTCCTGGATATAGTGATGAACTTTTCGAAAGCGGTTGTAGGTGGTAGCCATATCGATACCCTCTGTGGGTTGCCCGGTCAGAAACGCTGCGTTGGCACTGCGGAGCATATCACTGTGCATGCCATCCGTCCCTAAAATGACATTTTCACCCAAAGCCTTGTAGTTTGTCACCCCCACGTTGTTGTTCAGGTTGCTTTCCGTGTTCTGGGCCACCCATACTCCGGAATCCCGGACCAGAGCGACCTCTTTTTCATCGAGGTGTATGCAGTGGGAAAGGATGGATTTATTGAGATCCAAAACGCCCGCATCAGCATAACGTTGAACCACCCTTTTCTTGTAGGTTTTCATACATTGTTCCTGATCTACCGCATCTTCTGCCACATGCACATGCAGACCGGTATCATATTTTTCGGCCAGGGCAACGGCTTTTTTCAAGAGATCATCCCCGACCGTAAATGAGGCATGAAGACCCACGTGGCCCTGGGACCCATTCTCAAGATATCTCCGGGTCTCTTCAAGCCCCTTTTCTTTGGGATTCTCACCATCTCTGTCCGACATCTCATAACAGAGGAGGTGAGAGATTCCCACGTCCTCAAAGGCTTTTGCAATGGTCTCGAGGGAACCCTCGATGGCGAAAGGAGATGAATGGTGATCAACCACGAAGGTGACGCCGTTCTTCAAACAATAGAGTGCGGTGACAAGGGCACTGGCCCTAATCATGTCCATGTCCAGAAGCCTGTCGAGACGCCACCAAATGTACTGCAGGGTCTCTGCAAAATTTTCAGGGATTTTTTCAGGTGCCGGCATGCCCCGGGCCAGGGCTGAGTATATATGGTGATGACCACAGGCAAAGGATTTCATGACCAATCTGTTTTGGCAATCCAGGATGATTTCATCATCAGATAGGGTTTCCTTTGAAGGCAGTGTGTCCAAAAACTTCAGCTTTCCATCATCTTCGCTCGTGACCGCCATATGACCCTTTGTAAATTCCAAGGACTTCCAGTCAATATAGCATGCATCTTTGAGATATATGGTCATCGTCTATTCCTTGCCTTTCATGGGAAGCTTGTGTCTTCGGACTTTATCAAACTGATACAGGGCATTGGCCACTGCACCTGCCGTGGGGACCGATCCGATCTCTCCGATCCCTTTTGCGCCATAGGGCCCCAATGGGTCCTTCACTTCCACGGCCTTCACGACGATATTGGGCATATCCTTGGCCTTCAGGATACCGAGTTTCGATAATCTCGATGTTCTCAGTTTTCCATTCTTCATGGGACATTCCTCTGTCAAGGCATACCCCAAACCCATGAGAACGGCTCCCTCAATCTGGCCATCAAAAAGGGTAGGGTTTATCACCTTCCCTGCGTCATGAGCCGCATAAACCGTGTCCACTTTGCCCTGTTCGTCAAGGACCACCAGATGGGTTGCGTAACCGAATGCGAAGTGGGTAATGATACCTTTCATGTCGTCTGTGTCCGAGGTATAATCAAGGACACAACTTCCCCGGTAGGTTTTCCCATCGAGTTCAGATAAGGATTTGGTCTCCAAATCCTTTTTTAAGGCCCTCGAGGCTTCTATGATCGCATTGCCTACAAGGGCGGTGGCTCTGCTGGCCGTGGTCATCCCTGACTTTGCCATATGGCTGGTAGAGACCATCACGTCGATCATGTCGGCATTATCTATGCCGATCTCCTCACAAAATATCTGCTGGACAACCGTATCGACACCCTGGCCCATCTCGGTCCATCCGTGGTGCAGGACGATATGACCACCGGACTTGATCTCGATCTTGACCTCACTTTCATCCAGTTTCCTGCCAATGCCGCAATTTTTTATTGCACAGGCCAGCCCCGCGAATCGGGCCTTATAAAATTCGTCCTTGACAGCCAAAAGGGTCTCCCTCAGGCCGACACCTTCGTTAAGAACCTGACCGCTCGTGGTCTGAGATCCGTTCACGATCGCGTTGTCATAACGGAACTGCCATCGATCAAATTGCCCCTTTTCACACAATTCATCCACCAAACTCTCCATTGCGAAAGTGACCTGGTTTACACCAAACCCTCTCATGGCACCCGATGGAATATTATTGGTATAGACGGCTTTGGAAACAATATCCACGTTCGGTATATAATAGGCACCTCCTGCATGGGTGGCAGACCTTTCCAGCACCTCAGCGCCAAGGGATGCATAGGCGCCCGTATCGCCTATGATCCTGGCTTTTAGACCGGTCAGTTTGCCGTTTCTGTTGCAGGCCAGTTTATAGACCATATGTAGAGGATGTCGCTTCGGATGCATCCTGATGGATTCTTCCCTGCTCAGATGTAACTTTACGGGTCTTTTAAGGAGAAAGCTGAATAGGGCAGCGTGTCCCTGGGTTGTAAGGTCTTCTTTTCCTCCGAATGCGCCACCGCTGGGCACAAGGTTTACTTCCACCTTTTCTTTCGGGATACCAAGGAGGCGTGCGATCTGCCGTTGATCATCATAAACGCCCTGACTCTGGACATATAACCTGATCCCGTCTTCCTTCAAAGGGATTGCTACAGTCGCCTCAGTCTCGAGATAACCATGCTCCACACGCTGGGTGTTGAATGTCGCCTCCACAACATAGTCAGAGGTCTTGAAGACGGAGTCCAGGACCTCCCCCCTTTTGAAAGCACACTGACTGAGGAGGTTTCCCTTTTCATGGACCTTTATCTCACTCTGTTCCGCATCCAACATATTGGTCAATGGGTCCAGGACCTCATATTCAACATCGATGAGCTCAACGGCCTTTCTTGCAGTCTCTTCGGTCTCCGCGACTACACCGGCCAACACATCCCCTATGTATCTCGTGGTTTCATCCTCGACAACCATCATGGGCCAATCCGTTCTGATCAAGCCTGTAATACGATCTCCGGGAATATCTTTGCCGGTAAAAATTCTTATGACTCCCGGAAGCTCTTTGGCGCGGGAATCGTCTATCTGAATAATCCGGGCCCTCGGGTGATCACTGAATTTGAGGGCAGAATAAAGAAGGCCATCTGTCTGAATGTCGTTTACAAAGGGCCGCCTTCCTATGGCCGTTTCAAAGGCGTTATATTTTGGTTTGGATACTCCCACACGAGATCCCTTGGGGAGCTCAATGTCGTGGCCCTCCCTCAAGGATTTTGCTGCAAGCTCTATCGCTTCGATGATCTTCACATATCCCGTGCACCTGCACAGGTTGAAGTTCAACGCCTTTATAATCTCTT
>JAQYVK010000484.1 GCA_030145585.1 Desulfatiglandales bacterium
ATTTTAGCCATGATAATTACTCCCTGATCATGATTTTCTCACGATAGCATAGGTTATTTAAATAGGCAAATATTATCCACTGTTTGCAGATTTGACTCTCTTCCAAGTCAATTGGTTCGGAATTCGTGCAATTTAAGGCATCTTGAGGAATAGATCCAGTACACCTCTGATCAAGAGGCTGTGTCATAATTCAAAATGCTTTCATTTGTACCCGTCATGCCGGACTTGATAAGCCTGCCCCGGCAATTTGTCAGCCGGGGGCATCCAGTAGGATAACGGTATAAAAAAGCGATGGATTCCGGGTCAAGCTGACTGTAAGAGATTAAGCATCTACAGTCAGCGGCTGACTGTAAGAAATTGAGCATCTACAGTCAGCGGCTGACTGTAAGAAATTGAGCATCTACAGTCAGCTACAAGCCCGGAATGACGAAAAAAACAGTATGGGTAGTTTTGCCAATCGCAACACAGCCTCTCAAACCAAGAGGAGTTATCTGGACGTCTACCAGGTCGACCGGACTTTGATCCCTTTGTCATGGAGGTATGACTTTATCTGTTGAATGGTGTAAGTACCGTAATGGGTCATGGAGGCGATGAGGGCCGCATCCGCATATCCCTCGGTCAGAACTTCGAAAAGGTGTTCTATTGTCCCGGCACCTCCTGACGCGATGACCGGTATATTTACACTGGAAGCGATGAGTTTGTTCAGCGCCAGTTCGTAACCTTCCTTTGTCCCATCCGCGTCAATGGAATTCAAACAGATCTCGCCCGCACCCAGACTCTCACCTCTTTTGGCCCATGCGAGGGCATCGACACCCACAAAGGTCCTTCCTCCATCGATGACCATCTCATAGCCGCTTGGGATCTTCTCAGATGGGGAGACTTTTTTTACATCCATGCCGAGAACAACGCACTGGCTGCCGAAGGCCTCCGCCCCTTTCGAGATGATATCGGGCTCCCTGATGGCTGCCGAATTGACACTGATTTTTTCCGCGCCAGCCAGGAGGACCCTGCGCATGTCCTCCACATTCCTGATGCCTCCCCCTACGGAAAAGGGGATGAAGATCTTCTCCGCCACTTTTCGGACTGTTTCAATCATGATGTCCCGCCTGTCACTGGAGGCGGTAATGTCATAGAAAACCAGTTCATCGGCCCCTTCCTCGTAATAGAATGCCGCCATGTCGACGGGATCTCCGATATCCACATTTCCCTTAAATTTTATCCCTTTGGTCAATTTCCCGTCTCGGACATCCAGACAAGGAATGATCCTCTTGCTAAGCATGATCCGTCCCGCTCCACTGGCAAAAGTTGGATAATATCTTCAATCCCGGTCTGCCGCTTTTCTCAAGATGGAATTGCACGGCGACGAGGTTCTTTGAGTTGAGGACCGAAGCAAACCGAATGCCGTAATCGGTTTCTCCGAGTACTGTATCAGGGCTTTCAGATACAGGATAATAGGCATGTACAAAATAAAATTCACTTTCCGGTCCCACCCCCTCAAAGAGAGGGTGTTGTGTTTTTAAGGTTACTCCATTCCATCCCATATGAGGGACTTTGAGTTTTCTGTCTCTCTCATCCGACAGGCCGTCCTGAAACCGACGCACTTCCCCCTGAATCAACCCGAGGCACTGAGTGTCGTTCTCCTCACTCCATTTCATGATAATCTGGGTCCCAAGGCAGATGCCGAGGATAGGCTTGCCCTCATGATAGGATTTTATGAGTGCCTGATCCAAACCAAGCTTCTTCAAGTCGGCCATGGCCTGCCCCGCGGCGCCGACTCCCGGGAAGATGATCCTTTCAGCTTCGATCACTTCGGAAACATCCCGAGTGATGACCGATTCCCACCCCAATGATTGGAGGGCCCTCTGCACGCTTGTCAGGTTGCCCGCTTTGTAGTCGATTATAGCAATCATGATGTTGTTACTATTCACCCATATAGGTTGAGCTTAAAATTCCTGTTAAGTATACAGCCTACCGAGAAAAAACTTATCTGATGCTGGATGCTGGTTTCTGGATACTGGACCCTTAAGGAATGCCATTTTTATCCAGGATCCAGCATCCAGCAACCAGGATCCAGTATCGCTCCGCTTCAAGCACTGTGCTATTAACACCACCAAAACGTCGACGTAAGGCGAACCTGAGCTATTTATAAGGATAAAACCCTCGACCGCTTTTTCGGCCTAACCATCCGGCATTCACATATTTAATCAGCAACGGACAGGGCCGGTATTTAGCATCTCCAAGGCCTTCATGAAGAACCCTCATGATAGCCAAGCAGGTGTCCAGACCGATGAGATCGGCCAACGCCAAAGGACCCATGGGATGATTCATCCCCAGTTTCATGACCTGGTCTATGTCCTCAGCTTTTCCTACCCCTTCAAAGAGGGCATACACCGCCTCATTGATCATGGGCATCAATATACGGTTGCTGATAAATCCGGGAAAATCATTGGCAGGCACAGGAGTCTTTCCCAATTTCAAGCTCAGATCATTAGTAAGTTGGAATGTTTCATCCGATGTGGCCAGACCCCTGATGATCTCCACGAGTTTCATCAAGGGGACAGGGTTCATAAAATGCATCCCAATCACTTGTTCCGGCCGTTTGGTGGCCCCTGCTATTTTGGTAATGGATATGGATGAGGTATTTGAAGAAAGGACAATGCCCTCCTGACATGATTCATCCAACTCGCGAAAGATATCCAGTTTTAGAGTTTCCTCTTCAGTCGCGGCTTCCACGACAAAATCGGCCTTTGCCATATCCGATATGGTGGTTGTGCCCTCTATCCTTTCCAGAATAGCCCCTTTGTCTTCTTCGCTCAGGCTTCCTTTTTTAACGATGCGTCCAAGGCTTTTATCAATCGCCGCAAATCCCCTTTCCACAAACTCCTCCTTGATATCGCTCATGAGGACAGAGAGCCCGTTTGCCGCAGCGACTTGAGCTATACCGGAACCCATTTGGCCGGCACCAACAACACCCAACGTCTTAATATCCATCTTTTTAATCGCCTCCTTTTATTTTTGGTTATTCTTCAATGTAATCCTATATCAAACAACTCTGAAAATCAACAAACGCACAGGGTTCTTCACGATCCGACAGACTATCCCACCGCCTTTAACAACCACACATGAAGAGGATACATCTTCTTGAAGTGTGAAAATGAGTAATCCACTATGGTTCCTGAATAAAATTCCTTAGGGATTTTCTCTTCAATCATTGCGGATAGCCCGTTGTAAAGCAGAAATTCCGAAAGTTTATGGGAGGCATCAAAGCCTCGAGGAACCCGTTTATAATGACGGCCATGAACGGCATAACCTTTCCTTAAAATCCCCGCCACGGTTTTCTTTAATTGTGGGCCATGTTCTTTATGAACCACCGCCTTCCTGTAGCGCTCCAAATTATCCTTACTTAATATATGCCTGCCTGCTCCCAGCATCAAATTTCGCTCTCCAAGGTGGAAATAAAACCCTGAACACTCCATCCTCTTGCGCTCACCCTCCCAAAACCATATGCCCAGGTTGGTTTTGTAAGGGGTCTTGTCGTGGCTGAACCGTGTATCCCTGTTGATTCTGAATAGGCTCTGATTGACTTTTGGGATCGCCATAATGCGGGGGGAGAGCTGTTGGAGTTTCTGACCCATGGCAACTACAAAATCGGCTGCCGGATCCTTTACATAATTCTCATAGTCCTCTTTGTGTGCTTCAAACCATTCCTTTCGATTGTTTTTCTTGAGCCCTTTAAAAAATGCAATCATCTCTTTCGGAAAACCTTTGAACCCGCTCATCATGTCC
>JAQYVK010000485.1 GCA_030145585.1 Desulfatiglandales bacterium
GTCATAGCGGCGACGGATGATGCGGCTCTCAATCGACAGGTGAGCCGGTCCGCACAGGAAAAGGGTTTGCTGATCAACGCGGTTGACCAGCCCGAAGATTGCAATTTCATTGTACCCTCTGCGCTCAGAAGGGGAGACCTAAGGATTGCGGTATCCACCTCCGGTAAAAGTCCGGCCTTGGCAAAAAAAGTCAGAGAGGACTTGGAAGAGCACTTTGGCAACGAATACGAATCGTTCCTCGTCCTGATGGGAAGGCTTAGAAAAGAGATTCTTTCACGCGGACTATCTCATAAAGAAAACAGCCGGATATTCCATGAACTGGTAGGATCTCCAATTCTTGAAGCCATTGGCCGGGAGGAGTGGGGCCAAGTGGCCTCCATCCTAAAACGTATCACTCAAACCGTATGGACTCCGGACGAAGTAAGGACAATTTGCGAACAAAGAAACTGAATGGATTCAAAATAGCGAGGCGAAGCCTTGCCCGCCTCCCGGGTCAGACCTGGAGAAGTTTGTTGATAACCTGCTCTGCAATTCGTTATAGAAAATGAGACCACTTGTAAGTTTTTGACCTATTACTAAGACGATCATTATTTTGTAGACGTAGAATATGACCACTCTATTTCATGATGACAATACCTTGCGCCCTGGGCCCGCCGGTTGTGAGAATTAGCCTTTACAACCGGCCGCCATGCGCCACTTCGCAAGAGGCCATAAATTATCAATTAGAAGAAATCTTCATCAATGTCTATTAGTTTATAAACTGCATTAGTAAGACACCTTGAGGTTACCCGACATGATGGCTCCACTTATATTGAAACTGGCCCTTTTCCTGATTCTTCTGGCCGCCTGCGGTTTTATTGTCTATCTGGTTAAGCAGGAAAAGGTGGTTTATACCTGGTCTTATCGAATTCTCCTGTTAGGTTTCATTCTTCACACCATTCATCTGGGATACGAGTATTATGAGCTAGGCGTCCAGCCGGTCATCGGGATTAAGGCGGCCCTCTCTTTTTTCTCATGGGCCATCATCGGTGCCTATTTAATCTTTCATTTAAAATTTAAATTGATGATTTTGGGTTCCTTCATTGCCCCACTGGCGGCCTGCCTGATGATAATCTCCTCCACGATTCCGGGAGGTGAAGTGGTTGTAAAGCCTATCTTCAAGAGCCTGTGGTTGACATTTCACGTGGCGATAAGCTTTGTGGGAGACGGCATGTTTGCGGTGGCCTTCATGGCGGCCATCATGTATTTGATGCAGGAGCGACAGATCAAGAATAAGCGCTTTGGTTCTTTATACTCCCGGTTACCCTCACTAGAAACCCTGGATACGATCAATCACTATGCCTTGATGTATGGCTTCCCCTTTTTGACCATCGGGATGGTTACCGGGGCCATTTATGCCCAGGCCGTCCTTGGCAGTTACTGGCAATGGGATCCAAAAGAGGTGTGGTCTCTGATTACCTGGTTGTTTTATGCGGCCCTCTTGCATGCGAGGGTGGCCATGGGTTGGCGGGGGAGGCGAGCGGCCATTATGTCCATTATCGCCTTTCTCATATTGATATTCTCCTTTATAGGCGCGAGCCTTTGGCTGAGCGATTACCACAGCTTTAAGAACCTGGAGGGTGGAACCGGGGTATGATCACGATTCTCGACATAGGCATGAATCACGAGACGGCCCCCGTCGAATTGAGGGAATGTATTGCTCGAGATCCTGGAAATGCGTCTATGGCCCTGGCGTCCATGCGGGAGGTTTCGACTATCCGCGAAGGGTTTTTTCTCTCCACTTGTAATCGTGTCGAAGCTCTCTGCATCACGGAACACCCGGATGAAGCCAGGGAATCGGTGATCTCCCTGCTGTCCCGTTTGGGCAATGTGCCTGAAGATAATTTTTTGTCGAGTCTTTTTAACTTCGAGGATGGGGAGGCTATCAAACATATTTTCAGGGTGGCGTCAAGCTTGGATTCCATGGTGGTGGGTGAACCTCAAATCCTGGGACAGATCAAAGATGCCTATTTCGAAGCGACTCGGGAAAAAACGTCGGGCGTTATCCTAAACAGGCTGCTCCACAAGGCTTTTCATGTGGCTAAGAGGGTGCGGACAGAAACGGGTGTGTCTGATGCAGCTGTTTCCATAAGCTATGCGGCCGTGGAGCTGGCCAAGAAAATTTTTTACGACCTTGAAGACAAGAAAGTCTTACTCATCGGGGCGGGAGAAATGGCGGAGCTGGCGGCCAGACATCTCATGAACCAGGGTGTCAGCGCCATTTCTGTGGCGAATCGGACCTTTGAGAGGGCGGTTCAGGTGGCCGAATCATTTAAGGGAAATCCCGTATCCTTCGAGGAGATCATGGGCCAGCTCCTCGAGGTGGATATCGTGATCTCATCCACCGCTTCAACAGAGCACATTATCCTCCATGACGATGTGAAGGGTTCCATGAGAAAGCGACGAAACCGGCCCCTCTTTTTTATTGATATTGCGGTCCCAAGGGATGTAGAGCCACGAGTAAATAACCTGGATAATGTCTACGTCTATGATATTGATGACCTCAAGGGAGTGATCGAAGTCAACATGGATCAGAGGCTTCAGGAGGCAGTGAAGGCAGAGAGGATCGTCGAGGAGGAAGTCATAAAGTTTGAAAAATGGCTCAAGACCCTTGCGGTGGTCCCTACCATAGTTTCATTGAAAGAAAAAGCGGAGACCATTCGGCTGGCCGAAATCAAAAAGAGCCTTGCGGGTCTCGGAAAATTGACGCCTTCCCAGATGGAAGGGGTGGAAAACTTGACCGCCTCTATAACCGAAAAGATTATCAATGACCCCATACTCGTCTTAAAAAGAAAAGCGGACAGGGCGACGAGGGATACTTATATAGACATGATGAGAAAGTTGTTTAAGTTGGATTCAAACGATGGGGAAGGGGAGTGACATGGATATTCAGGAAATGGTAAACAAACTCAAGGGACACCCCGATTCCGATAAAATCGGCATGATTGCCACCCATCTTGGGGTGGTGCGCGGCACCTCTCGGGGGGGTGAAGGTGTGACAGGGTTAGAGGTCGCGTATGACTATGATATAATGGCTAATATTATAAATGATATCAAGTGTATGCCTGGTATCATAGAAGTAATTGTTAATACCACGGAAGGGGAGCTCCAAGTTGGGGATGAGATCCTTGCAGTGGCCGTTGCGGGGGACATTCGGGAGAACGTATTTTCGGCCCTCATCAAGGCGGTAGACCGCATCAAGACAGAGGCCGCAAAGAAAAAAGAATTTTTTCAAGACTCCAATTCTTAACGGTTTTATGGAATGACGCACAGACACCATCTTCGTCATTCCGGCGAAAGCCGGAATCCAGTTCCTCTTCCTGACTCTGATCAGGGGGTTGCTGAAGTGACGGATATTTGGATTTTTAGAAAACACAATTTAAGAGGTAAGAAAACATGGGAATGATCGATGTTGGTGAGAAACCGGTAATTCATCGCAAGGCGGAAACCACTGGGACGATCTATTTGTCCTCCAAGACCATTGAAGAGATAAATGCCGGCAGGATCAAGAAAGGCAATCCATTACAGGTAGCGGAAATCACCGCAATGAATGCCGCCAAACAAACCCACCTCCTTATACCCCACTGCCACCAGATCCCACTAGACACGGTGAGCGTTGCTTTCCAGGTCTCCGAAGACTCAATTGAGGCGAGGTGCCTCGTGAAGGCCCAAGCCAAGACCGGGGTCGAAATGGAGGCCCTTGTCGGGGTCTCCGTGGCTCTCAATACCGTGTGGGATATGGTCAAGTATCTTGAAAAGGATGAACAAGGCCAGTACCCGGATACTCGGATCACCGATATTCGTGTTCTCAAAAAGGAAAAAGGCGATAGTTAGCCGGGACGACCTCGCAATTCTTGAGGTTTGAATTTCATTTCCGGATATTTTGAGCTGAAAGCTGATAACTGAACAGGAAAGCACCCAATTGAGTAAAATACTAAATTGGGTTTTTTGTGGCATGAAAAATGAAAATAATTTTGCTATTTCCTTTCGATTATGTCATAATAATCAGTAAATGGGCCAAAAAGACATCACATAGCCCCAGGTAGTTTCAATTTGACAAAAATCTGTAACATAGACTCAGGATCACTTTAAATCATGATAGAACTTCATATTTTAACAGGACCGGATCAGGGCCAATCTTTCGAGATCAAAGAGAATTCAATCTCGGTAGGAAGATCTCACGAGAGTGACGTCAAAATCAAAGACCGAACGGTCTCCCGGAATCATTTAAAGATCTTTAAGAAAGAGGATCAGTATTTTGTCCAGGATATGAAGAGTCAAAACGGCACGTTCTTCAATGGTCTCTACATCAAAGCAGGTGAGGATGTGGAAGTCAAAGAAGGGGTCCCCATCGTGATTGGTATGAGCGTGATATGTCTGGGTAAAGGCTGCTTGGAATATATCGGGCCCTATCTGGATTCTATCGAGATGACACGGGAAATCATCGATGGCAAAGAGGAACATGTACAAAACAGAAAAACATCCAATCAAAAGATTTTGGAATTAATCTACAAGGTCTCCAACATCTTGACGGAATC
>JAQYVK010000486.1 GCA_030145585.1 Desulfatiglandales bacterium
CACCCGTTATTGTTCTCGACGAACCGACCAGCGCCATGGATTCCTGGGCCGAAATCGACTGGTTGAAGCGATTCCGCATACTGGTCACCGGCCGTACCGCCATCGTCATAACCCACCGTTTTACTACAGCCATGCACGCCGATGTGATCCACGTCATGGCAGACGGTCGAATCATCGAATCAGGTAGCCACCGTGAGCTATTAGCACTCGATGGGCGTTACGCACAATCGTGGAAAACGCAGATGCTGGACTAACATAAACAATGGGGTTAGGCCTACACATTTGACAAAACCGATCTGGTTTGTAATCAACGCAAACATCATACTGATGACCGGGTTTTGATTCGTTTCAAATCGACTCGACCTTTATCAAGTGGCCGCTCCTGAAATCCATAAAAAGGCATTCCTTCCATTCAAAACCACCTTCCCCGACCTATTTTTTTGCCCAATCCGGGAGATTCTCCCAAGTTTCCGGAAAAAATGAGGGATTTCCCCTATCAAAATGAGGGATTTCCCCTATAGACATGAGGGAGTAATAGTCTTAAATTATAATTATAATTTTATATCAAGAATTGGGCAGCCTCCTCATCTTTCCCCTGCGTCACCCGAAGACGCGCGGAAAATAGAGTTTGACCTTAACGGAACTAGCGACTTCCTCCCAGACTTTCGCGGTTAAGGGAGGGTAGATCTTTGGATCTACCTGAAAAACTCGTTAACGCCAATGAGACTGCTCAATTTTTTTGTCCTTATTTTAGCTTTCACCTCAATATCTCTCGTCTCCATTTTTACGGAATCATCAATTTCGCAATATAGGATAATTAGTGCCATCCATAAATGGCTCTTTGACTTTACACACCTCCGGAGGCCAAAGAGGTGGGCCTGAGCACCCGACAGGGTTTAAAGTCAAATATCCCATTTCCGAATGGAGACTAATTAGTTGCATGTTTGCCAACGTAAGGTTTTACCCTTATAGGGGAGTTTTGGTTTGAAAACTACATTACCAGAGAGTTCCGGTACCAAAGTCAGGTCAGATCAGAGTAAGCGCCTTATTCCCTGGTTTGTGATCGTTCTCATGGCGGGTATCTATGCACTTCTCTTTCCCTGGTTGCATTGGAACTTTGGAATATCCGGCCGAGCTTTTGCCCTCAGTTACATTTTTCTTGCAGCTTGGTTCTGGGGCCTTCGGGGCGCTGTTATTGTAGGAATTTTAAACATCCCTTTTGTCTTAGTTCTCGCTAAAGCAATTAATGTTGAGCTGCCGGGATTTCCAATGAGTCCTTTTTTATCTGTCGTAATTGGTGCTGTTTTGGGCCTATTTAGAGACTTAACCTTGCGACTCAAAGAACAACTTTTCGAACGTAGACAGGTAGAGAAGGAATTGCGTGAGAGTGAAAAACTGCTCAGCATGGCCCTTGAAGGAGCGGATGAAGGGCTGTGGGACTATTATCTGCAGACCGGTGAAACTTATTTCAGCCCTCGATGGTATACCATGCTCGATTATGAGGCTGATGAATTTCCTCATATTTTTGAAAGCTGGACAGAATTGTTGCATCCTGAAGACAGACCCCGTATCGAAAAGAGACTGCTGGACTTTTTAGAAGATCATGAGAAACAATATTCTATTGAATTCAGGATGCGCACAAAAGGAGGAGGCTGGCGTTGGATTTTTTCCAAGGGCAAAGCGGTCGAGTGGGATAATGACGGCAATACTACCCGAATGGTAGGAACACATGCTGATATCACCGACCGTAAAAAGGCGGAAGAGGAGTTGAAAAAACACCGAGACCACCTTGAGGAGCTTGTTGCCGAACGCACCAAGGACCTACTAAAGACTAACGAAGAATTGACCCGCGAAATCACCGAGCACAAGCGGGCAGAAGAAGCCCTAAGGGAGAGTGAAAAGAAATTCCGGAATTTGGTTGATATCTCGCCAACGGCCATTTCTATTATGAGGGAAGATCAGTATTTTTATGTAAATTCATCATGGGAAGATTTAACGGGATACAGCAAGGAAGAAGCTCAGACACTAAATCCATTGATGGTTGTTCATCCAGATATGCGGGAGCAGGTTCGCAGTCGCGCTGCAGCTCGAATCAAGGGCAAACAAGTTCCTGAGCGATACGAACTAAAAGGAATCAAAAAAGATGGAGGTGTTGTATGGTTTGATGCTGCAGTAACCGTGATTCAGTATGATAATGAACCGGCTATTCTGAACACTGCAGCAGACATCACCGATCGCAAGCGGGCTGAAGAGGATCGCGAAGGACTGATCAACGAACTTCAAAATGCTCTCGATAATATCAAAACACTTAGAGGGTTATTGCCAATCTGTGCAAAATGTAAAAAAATTAGAGATGATAAAGGCTACTGGAAACAAATAGAAGGATATATTGAAACTCATACAGATGCTTTATTCAGTCACGGCATTTGCCCTGAATGTATGGATACTCTCTATGGCGATGATGATTGGTATAAAAAAATGAGCTAGCGATAAGTATCTTCATTATTTGAAAAGCATAATACTTAAGGATCCTTCCGTATCTTTGTGGCTGACTTTCTTCTCCAACCTTATGTTTTTGGCCTCGTGCCTTAAGCCTTTTGGACACCCCCGGGCTAGTCGACAACCCATACTGTACAATTATTTGTATTTTGTAAGACCTTTTTTGACACATTCCCAAACAGGAACTGCCGAGCTCGAGAAATACCTCGTCGGCCTAGAATGACGGTGTCATAATCGCCTTCTTTTATTTCATCAAGGATATCGCGTGCAATTCCGGCGTTTTCTTTTCGGACAATTATGGAAATGGCTTCTTTTGGAATGCCGGTTTCTAACAAAATAGACTGTGCAATATCTATCATTTCTTTTGGTTCTTTTTTTTTTTGAGGTGAACAGGAGGTATGTCAAAAGGCTTGAAGAGTTGCGGAAATTTGGACATTGGTTTCCCCTATTTATTACGCAGAAATAAAAAAAGGACTTATTATATAATAAGTAAGAGGAAGTCATGGAAAATCAACCTCTTTTTTGAAAAAATGGAAACGTGGGCATGAACAAACCAGGAGTGATTATCACCGGCGCAACGGGTTTTTTGGGTAGCCGCCTGGTAAAACGGTTAAACAGGGATTACCGGATTTTCGCTATCGCCCTCCGCTCACCAAAGGAGGCCGGGGTTTTCAATGGACCGGGGATTCACTGGTTCCGGGTTCACATC
>JAQYVK010000487.1 GCA_030145585.1 Desulfatiglandales bacterium
TATCGTGAGGCCTGCTTCTCCCATCGTATCGACTATACCCTTTTTGACACCTCAGTTGGCCTCGATCGCGCATTGGTCAGGTACCTCACCTGGAGACAAAAACTCAAGACACGGCACTGACATGAATTTCACCCTTCTAAACCCCTTATTGCTTTTTGGACTCGCCGCGACGATCCTACCTATCCTCATCCATCGGATTACACGGAAAAAGGTGAGTGAGAGAAAGTTTTCTGCGGTTTATCTCCTCCTCCAATCACAACGCATCGCCGCAAGACCTCAACGGTTGAAACACCTTCTTCTTCTCGCCTTGAGAATCCTTGCCGTCGCCATCGTTGTCTTCCTGATGGCGAGGCCGATGCTCATGCGACCCGGGTTTGCGGCCCTCCTCAAGGGCGGTGCCAAGGTGTTGATCCTCGACAACTCTATGAGCATGGGTTATCTCGAAGACAGGGGCCCCCGGTTCGAAGTTGCAAAAAAAGCCGCTGTGGAAGCCCTTGAGGACTTTGGGGGCCAGGTTTCCATCATCCCCACAGTCGGTTTCCGAAAGGAACCGGAATCGCATTGGTTGGAATCGGAAGAAGTTCCTGTGGAATTGGAACGGGTTCCCCTCTCCTTCGGTCCTAGCAATACGGCTTCCGCTTTCAAAAGGGCCTACCAATCGTTAAAAGACTTAAAAATCTCCAAGCAAATCCTCATTCTGAGTGACATGGCTCGGGGCGATTGGGCAGACCTCGACTTGACCAGGTTTGAAAACATCTCCGATGCTGAAGTCACTTTTCTCAGAGTGGGTGGCCCTGCTAGAGATGCTAATTTCGGAGTCAAGGATGTCCGCCTGGCGGAGGGTGAAATTGTAGCGGGCGTGCCTACCCGTCTGGAGGTGACGATATCGAATCACTCAGATCAAGGAGGAAAGAGGCTCATTCAGGTCAACCTTGACGGTGTAAAAGTGGACCAGAAATCAATCGAACTAAAGGCTGGTAAGGACCTAAAGTTAATTTTTGAGCTTTTGGTTGATGCCCCCGGATGGATCGATGGAGAGGTCAAACTGACACCCGATCGACTTCCGGCCGATGATATCTTCTATTTCCCTTTGAATGTGAAAGAAAAAGTCAGAGTACTCGTTGTCGACGGGGACCCTAAGACCTCCCTCAGGGGAAGCGAAAGCTATTTCCTGGTCAGCGCCCTGCGTCCCGGAGGATTAGAGAAGTCGCCTTTCCTAACGCGAGTGATCACGGAGAGCGAACTGGGCCAGGTGGATCCGCAGTCCTATGACACCCTGTTCCTCCTCAACGTTCCGAGGCCTGATTTTTCGAAAATGGGTGCTTTTATCGAAATGGGAAAACCTCTTTTCATTTTCTTAGGAGACCGTATCGTTCCCGAGGTCTATAATCAATTTCCCCTCGCCCCCTGGCAGATCGGCGAGCGGATCGATCTCCGTGAAGGCGATGAAAAGATAACGCAAATCGATGCGAATCAAAGCATGACCAAATTTTTTACCCGTTTGCAAGACAGCTTGAAGAGTGCGTCCGTTCGCACTTATTTCAAGATCGAGGGGAACCCGAACACCCTTCTCACCCTCAAAAACCAGGACCCCCTGTTTGTAGAGGCATCAGTGGGAAAATCCAAACTCTTTATGCTCTCTTCGAGCGCTGATCTCGACTGGAATGACCTTCCTTTGAATGCGGCTTATGTGCCTCTTATCCAAGGACTCGTCAGGGATACTGTCGGGTTAACCGGAACCGGCCTACCGGAAGGAATGACCTTTGGACAACCTTTCAGTGAAGACGCTCGACCTCTCCAGATAAAGGGCCCGGAGGGAGGTGTTGGTATCTACCAATTCAACCTTCCTGCCGGTGAGATGAGACAAGGGGTAAACACCCCTCAGATAGAATCCAACCTGTCAAAACTGGGGGAGGATGAATTAAGAAAGAAATTTGGCGCAATTGATGTAAAGGTTGTGGACTACAAGGAAGGAAGTCTCAAGAACCTTAAGGGTGGCCGGAGAGAGCTTTGGCCCTTTCTCCTCTTGCTCCTTTTTGTTGTGCTTGCTTTCGAAATGATCTTAGCAAACGGCATTCCGTTGCTTAAACGTGTAAGCCCTGTTAGACAGGAAAAAGCGGATAATAAAGTATAACTTGAGGTTTATTAAAGTGAAGCTTTAACCCTCATATTTTCTGAAAGTTTAAAGGATTAGTTAAACCACCTCCCCTAAAATGGGTGGCTTGAATCATGGCCCTGAAAGGGTCAAAACATGTGAATAAAATGAATTAAAATGCCAAAACAAATAATCACGAAAACACGAAATTTCGAAAGCACGAAATAAGTAAAGCTTTTTTGGACGCAGATTAACCCGCCGTCGCTAAAACCAAAGCTATGGCGAGGCAGGCAGGACATACACGATATATTTGAACATGAAAAAGAGATTGTTTAACATGCAGGGAGATGGTCTTAGAAGAAAAATGAACGAGTTCATTATTCTTCAAAGTCCGTCTCCCTTTGTTCAAGATACAAGTATCTTGAACTCCCGCAACGCGGGAATGTTAAGCAATCATATTGACGCTTTATCCTGAGTTCATCGAAGGACTAGATGCAGTCTTAGCTTGTCCCGCCATAGCGGCCCACCTCTGGTGGGCAGGCGACGGCGGATGTCTATTAGTGTAGATTAGTGGTTCATAAATTTTCGTGTTTTTCTAATTTCGTGTTTTCGTGTTAGTCCGTTCGTTTTTTTCTGTTCACTTCGTTTTTTAGGATTTTGGGATTTTGGATTTTATTTGACATTTGGATTTTGTCTTTTGTCATTTGCATTCATATCTATCCTGTTATCCTGTCAAAAATTTTTTAGAGGGTGTTGATGATTTCCAGAAGACGTTTCTTAACAATGGCCCTTTCTCTCGCAGGAGGGATGATCTTATCTAAACCGGGTCTTTCACTCAGCGACAGCTTCCCTCAGCTTTTCTTTGCCCAGCTCAAGTACCGTGGAGGGAAATGGGATCCAAATCCCTTGTTCACCGAAGCCCTCATCGAAGAGCTCGAGCTTCGGACGAGTATTGACGCCAGCAGGGTGAGGCGAGTCATGGAGCTCTCAGATCCTGATCTCTTCTTCGCGCCCTTCCTTTATATGGCGGGTCGGTATGCGTTCGAACCCTTTACACCACTGGAAAGAAAAATACTTAGACGGTTCCTCACTTACGGGGGTTTCCTCTTTGCAGAAGACACGGTGGGGGCGAAAGGATTCGGGTTCGATCAGGCCTTCAGAACGGAGATGCAACAGGTTTTGCCGAACCACGAGTTCAAGAGGCTTCCGCCTGATCATTCTGTTTATCAGAGCTTTTACCTCCTCAACAGTGTCGGGGGACGACAGAAGGTCAATCCATATTTCGAAGGTATCACGATCGATAACTGGACCCCGGTTATTTATTCCCAGAACGACCTGTCCGGGGCATGGTCGAGGGACCGATTTGGAAAGTGGGTCAACGAGTGTGTTCCTGGGGGAGAGCCTCAAAGAAAAGAAGCTTTCAAAGCGGGGATCAACATCATCGTCTACGCCCTAACCTCTGATTATAAGAAGGATGTGATCCATCATCCCTTCATTAAGAGAAGGCAGAACCTATGAGCCTATTCGGAATCACATTAGCCCCGGTTTTTCCTGTGTGGCTTATCATCATCTTTTTTTGCCTTGGGTTGATCTCGGTCCTGGTCCAGTTCAGAGTAACCAAGGGAAAATTGGGGCAGACGAGGGCCCTCATTCTCTCTTTGCTGCGTCTGGGGGCTATCTCTGTTCTTGTGGCCTTTGCCTTGAACCCATCTCTGGTCACTAAAAAGAAACACCATCTTTCTCCTTCCATAGCCATCCTTGTGGACACCTCTCAAAGCATGGGGCAATCCGATTCTCCGGAAAAGATCACCCGTCTTGGTGCAGCCAAGGCCCTTTTATTGGAAGGGGTTCAACCGATCTTGTCCTCCTTGAGCGAAAAGTATGAAGTAAACCTTTATGGACTGGCCGATTCTCTCAGATCTCTTGAGCCTGGCGAGTTGGGCTCTCTGAATGCCGGGGGGCCTAAGGGAAATGTCAATGAGGCCCTGAAAGTAATCAGCGAAAAAAACACGATCGCTCTCCTCTTGAGCGATGGGAATGTGATATGGGATGAAAGCCAGGCACAACAATTTCCCACCCTTTCGGTCCCGGTTGGGAATCAGGAGGCCTATAGGGACATCCTGATAAACGGGGTCAAGGCCCCTCCCCTTGCCTTTAGGGATCGGGCAGTCGTCATTGACGTCACCTTAAAAGGTCACGGTTATGCGGGGTTGACCCTCCCAGTCCTTCTCAAAGAGTCGGACAGACTCCTTACGGCCAACAACGTCCGAATCCCGGCCGATTCAGAGGAGGTCACCACGACACTCTCCTTCACACCAAGCGAGATAGGACAAAAGAAACTTTCGATTTCAGTCCCTCAACAGGTTGACGAGAATATCCTCACCAATAATCAGATCAATTTCTCCGTCAAAGTAGTCCGTGATAAAACCAGGGTCTTGATGGTTTCAGGAAGCCCCAGCATGAACTACCGTTTTATGCGGACGGCTCTCAAGAGTGACCCTTCTATCGATCTCCTCTCCTTTGTCATATTGAGAAGCCCCTCTGATATTTTAAACGTTCCGACGCACGAGATGAGCCTCATCCCCTTCCCGGTTGAGACCATTTTCGTAAAGGAGCTGACCAACTTCGATCTCGTCATATTCGACAATTTTGATTATTCTATATATTTGAGCCCTGAACATCTCGAAAGCCTCAGGAATTTTGTTAAAGACAGTGAGGGAGGCTTCGCCGTAATCGGAGGACCCAAGCTGTTTTATGAAGGAGAATATACTTTATCCCCCATAGAAGACATGCTTCCATTCCGTTTTGTCGAGAAGGACCTTTACCGGAGGGATGGGCCCCTCGGAGTAAGATTGAGCCAAGCAGGAACCAAACATCCCATGATGCGTTTTTCGGATAATTTTCTGAGGGAC
>JAQYVK010000488.1 GCA_030145585.1 Desulfatiglandales bacterium
GACCTGCTTCCCGAGGCCTTTGCGGCCGTTCGGGAAGCTTCAGTCAGGGTACTGGGCATGCGACATTTCGATGTTCAGCTGATCGGCGGTATCGTACTCCACGAGGGGACGATTGCTGAAATGAAGACCGGTGAAGGCAAGACCCTTGCCGCCACCCTCCCCCTCTACCTTAACGCCCTCCTAGAGAAAGGCGCCCATCTGGTCACGGTGAATGACTATCTTGCAAAACGGGATGCGGAATGGATGGGAGGTATTTATCAGCTATTGGGCCTCTCCGTGGGCGTTATTGTTCACGGGATGGATGATGCAGAGCGGAAAGAGGCCTATGCGTGCGATATCACTTACGGAACAAATAATGAGTTTGGCTTTGATTACCTCAGGGACAACATGAAGTTTGATCTCAATGATTTCGCCCAGAGGGATTTCTATTATGCCATTGTGGATGAGGTGGACAGCATCCTGATCGATGAATCGAGGACCCCTCTCATCATCAGTGGTCCTGTGGAGCAGAGCGAAAACAAGGTCTACATGGAGGTCAAACCCCTGGTCATCAATCTGAAGAAAAGACAGGGGACTGTCATCCGCTCCCTCCTCACGAATATTCGAAGTGGGCTCCAGGATAGCGAGAACGGAGATCAAACGATTGAATTACTTCTTCAGGTCAAACGGGGAGATCCTAAAAATCCTGTATTTCTGGATATCCTGGCCCAGAATCAGACCCTCAAAAAGCAGATAGACCGAATGGAGCTTACATTAAGTGCACAGAAACTCCTCCCTGAGTTTGATCAAGACCTTTACTGCATCATCGATGAACGCAACAATTCCGTGGACCTGACCGAAAAAGGGATCAAACTTCTCGGCGGTGGCGATCAAGGGGAATTTATGCTCCCGGATCTGGATCAGGAAAGTTATCAAATCAGAGAAGATAAGTCCCTAAGTGAGAAAGAAAAGTCAGAACATCTCAAGGAGATTGAAGACGGTTACATGCGTTCCTCGGAGCTCCTTCACGCCACTTCGCAGCTAATAAAGGCCTATTGGCTCTTTGAAAAGGATGTCCAGTACGTCATTAAAGACGATCAGGTGGTCATTGTGGATGAGTTCACGGGGCGGATGATGCCGGGGCGGCGGTGGAGCGACGGGCTGCACCAGGCCGTTGAGGCGAAGGAAGGCGTGAGTGTTGCTGAAGAGAATCGGACCCTGGCAACGGTCACTTTCCAGAATTTTTTCAGGATGTATGAGAAACTTGCCGGAATGACAGGGACCGCAGATACAGAGGCGGCTGAATTCAATGGGACCTATAAGCTGAATGTCATGGTCATTCCTACGAATAAAAAGATGATCCGCAATAATTTCCCCGATGCCATTTATAAAAGTGAGAGGGAAAAGTTCAAGGCGGTGGTGGATGAGATCAGTGAACTCTATGAAAAGGGGCAGCCGGTACTGGTCGGAACCGTCACTATTGAAAAATCGGAGATGTTGAGCAAGATGTTAAAGCGGGCAGGTGTTCCCCACTCTGTTCTCAATGCCAAACATCACCAGAAAGAGGCCGAAATCATCTCCCAAGCGGGTCAACTGAAGACCGTGACTATCTCAACCAATATGGCGGGCCGGGGGACTGATATCGTCCTGGGTGACGGGGTCATTGATCTGGATGGGCTTCATATCCTAGGAACCGAAAGACATGAAAGCCGCCGGATCGATAACCAGCTTCGGGGTAGATCAGGTCGTCAGGGAGATCCAGGGACCTCCCGTTTTTATCTCTCCCTCGAGGATGACCTGCTCCGGATATTCGGGTCGGAGAGGATGGCATCCATTATGGACCGCCTTGGTATGGAAGAAGGGCAGCCCATTGAGCACAATCTGGTCTCCCGGGCCATTGAAAATGCCCAAAAAAAGGTGGAGGGCCATAATTTTGATATAAGAAAACACCTTCTCGAATATGATGACGTGATGAACCAGCACAGGGAGATCATCTATTCCCTACGGAAAGATGTCCTTGCAGATAAAGGCGCGGAAGAGCTCATCCAGAATATGATGGATGAAAAAGTGGACACCCTCGTTGAAGGGTTCACAGACCCGAAAGCCCCCCCTGAAGACTGGGATATTCAAGCCCTGATGGAGAACATAACCAGGCTTTTCGGGTTCCGACCCAGAATCGGACCTGGGGACCTGGGAGAGGAAGCCTTTGATGACCTGAGGATAGAAGGGCTGACGGATCTCATCAAAGAACAGGCCCGAGACGCTTACCAAAAACGGGAAGAACAGATTGGTCTTGAAGACCTAAGGGCCCTGGAACGGTATATCATTCTTCAGATCATAGACAACCAGTGGATCGCCCACCTTCAGGACATGGATCATATGAAAGAAGGCATCGGACTTCGAGGCTATGGTCAACTCGATCCGCTGCGGGAATATAAAAAGGAGGGCTTCACCCTGTTTGAAGAGTTGATGGACCGCATTAGAGAAGAAACCCTCACTACCCTCTCACGCATCCCGGTCCTCAGACGGCGAACGGCCGACGAAGCCCTGACTAAAAAGAAAAAGAGGGCCATGAATTTTAGCCACGGAGATGAGGGCGGAAAGGCTGAGACGGTCAGGAGAGAAGGAAAGAAGATCGGCAGGAATGCCCCCTGCCCTTGCGGAAGCGGTAAGAAGTATAAAAAGTGCTGTGGAGCAAATAACTGACTAGATCTTGGCCAAAGGGTGTGACCTTTCGTTGCCTCCTAAAAATGGGTAGTCATTAAGAAATATTTTATGGTTAATGCCAAATGACAAAACCCAAATGTCAAATGAATGTCAAAAACCAAAATCCAAAATTCATGTCGGCTTGAAAAAACCTCTAGGCAGTAGATCATTTAGATTTGATTTGTTATTTATTTTCCGGACTTAAGACTTCTACTGTTTAACCATTGATCTCTGAGCACGCTTTGATTGCATGGTTTTCTAAATCAAGATGAATAATAGATAAAGGAATGAAGCATGTCGGAAAAGGCATATATACTAGAGGGCTTTAAGGGATCTGCGGTGGCTGCCGGACTTAAAAAGGGGGGAGAACCGGACTTGGCTCTGATATTTTCTGAAAGGGCGTCTGTAGCGGCGGGGGTCTTTACCACCAACCAGGTCCAGGCCGCCCCCGTAATCCTGAGCCGGGAAAACATAAAAAATGGTCGTGTGAGGGCTATTGTGGTCAACTCGGGAAACGCCAATGCCTGCACCGGCGAGGCGGGCCTCGAAAACGCCCGGTTGACAGCAGAGTTTGTGGCGGAAAATCTTGGGATAAAACCCAAGGAGGTTCTTGTGGCTTCTACGGGTGTCATCGGTGCGCCGCTGAACATGAAGCTGATTTCAGAAGCACTACCTAATCTTGCAAAAAGCCTGTCATCCGATGGGATTACCCAAGTGGCTGAAGCCATGATGACAACCGATTCCTTTTCCAAGATCAGTCGGTTCGAGGGAAATGTGAACGGAAAGCCTTTTCAAATCCTTGGAATCGCTAAAGGTGCTGGTATGATCATGCCGAACATGGCAACCATGCTTTGCTTTGTCCTAACGGATTTGACCATCGATGCCCCAAGCCTTGACAGGTCGGTCTCAGCAGCCGTTGAGTCATCATTTAACCGAATCAGCGTGGACGGGGACACAAGCACCAATGACATGGTCCTTGTTCTGGCCAATGGTCGGACCAAGGAGGCCCTCTCATCGGAAGATCTTGAGGAATTCAATAAGGGACTTACCGCTGTGATGAAAGAACTGGCCACGATGATCGTGCAGGATGGGGAAGGGGCTACAAAGGTGGTCCATGTGACCGTGAAAGGAGCCGCTACAGCCGAGGATGCCCTCACCGCAGCACGGACCGTCGCTAATTCCAGCCTGGTCAAGACTGCCTTTTATGGGCAGGACCCGAACTGGGGCAGGATCATGGCAGCCCTTGGACGCTCCGGAATTCGCATGCGTGAGGAAAAGGTATCCATATTGATCGATGGTGTAAAGATCGTTGAGGGGGGGCTTGGGAGCGG
>JAQYVK010000489.1 GCA_030145585.1 Desulfatiglandales bacterium
GCGGGGCCAGAAGTCAGGGGGAAGAGAGTGGAACCAGATCAACACCTTCTTCCGTGACGTTTTGATCTATAATGTGCCCATCAATGTGAGAGCCCCTTATGAATTCTTAAAGGGATCTGCCTTTGTCTTCGAAGTGGACGGCCTCTGTATCGGCCACTCCGGTGATGTAGGAGATGCTTACAACAAAGACCAGCTCGAGCTCCTCGGTCATATCGACGTGCTTTTGATGACCATTGGGGGAACCTACTCCGCAGGTCCTGACGAGGCCAAACAGATTATTGCCCGGTTAAAACCGAAGATCGTGGTCCCCATGCATTACTGGTATCGGAACGACAACCTGGAAAGATTTATTGATGGCCCCCACCCCGTGCGGTTCTTTGATTTAAACAAATTCACTATAAATAAGGATACCCTCCCTCCGGTAACGGAGATTTACGTCCTCAAGGTGGTCCGAGAGAGAGATCTGTAACCGGATAATTTAAAAAATTGATTCCATTGCTTACCCTATTACTTTCAGTGATTTGGACTACTGGCAACAGAATGGGCGAAAAGGGCAAAAAACATGACCATGCAGGTGCCAAGGCTTGAGCTAAGCACGAAAAGATTTTTTTGCCAGAGGAGGTCTTTTTCAACTTGACTGGCCCTTTATGGGTGACTCTCAGTATGTTTTTTATTATTCGACAAAAAAAACCCGAGTGCTCAAGCAACTCGGGGCCTACGTGACTCTAGGTCTCCGCAGGGATGATATGTCACATTATATTTGCCGAATTTCGAATTATCAAGGACTCTTTTTATCCATTTGATCTATTTGTTTTGCTTCACTCTATCAGGATATTTTTTCGCTACTATTTTTTGGTTAGCGCTAAGGCTATTTTTCTTAGCTCGCTGTTGGCCAGGCCTTCAAGCTTTTTCTTTACTACACGCGAGTAATACTCCTTTTCTGTCTTTGACAATGGATCTCCTTTGAGCTTTTTTAATATGAGTTCCTTTTGCTTTGGAGGAAACAAAGTGCTGAGGTGAAGGTTGAGCTGGAATGACCGAAGCTGCCTCCTCCTGTCCCTTTCACGAACAGACTCAGACTTTTCAAGATCTATCCCATATCTTCTGAGGGTATTTCTTAATCGCGCTATAGATACAGGTCGGTCCTTGCCTAGGTCAAGCACTTCTTGTTTCAGTAAATCGCCATATTTCATAGTCAGGAGATCCATGGTGTCATATAGACCTTCCGGTTTATCCAGTCCTTCTTGGGCCAATAGATCCGAGCTTGCCAGGATCAGCTTTTCCAAATCCACCCTTCTTTGACTTCTTGGGCCATACCTGGAAAGCAGACTTCGGATATCCAACTTTATGCCCCGATGAGCGCAGTTCGCCAAAACAACAGGGAACCCTTCGATGAGCCGGAGATCCTTGGAGCTCGCTGACTCATCGAGGACATCAAGAACCTTCTTACTACTGAGTCTCTGCTTTTCGGGAGTAAAGAGGCGGTACCCCAGTTCTCCCAAAGCCGTGATCAGTTCGTCTTTGTTCATTTGTATGTTTCTAACTTTTTAAGAAACTTATGGGTTACCAAGCCCTTATCCAAAAGAGCTTCTGCGAATACAATGAAATTCTGTATCATTTTCTCCGGATTAAGATCATATTTTGCTGCCTCAGCATATCTTCGGTGCAATTCCTCTGGGTCCATTTTTGATGTGGCAAAAACAGCCACACAGTCGTCGACGTCAACCTGCGTTCCTCGAAACATCTTGGTAATAATAAGATCTTGGAGATTCAAAGCACCTAAATAGATATGCCTCCACTGCTTGATGGTTATGTTTTTCCCCGGGTCCAACGGAGACTCGAGGAGATCGGTTGTGAAGACCCTGTTCCCGACCCAAAACTGATACAAAAAAGAGCGGTCTTCCGGGTGTACCAAGCCGCCCTTCTTTTCTTCATAACCAAGCGACCGCAGAAACTTCATCAGCTTTTCATACTCTTTGCTGACAGGAACGATGAAGTCTATGTCTTTGGTAGATCCTTTTATTTCAAGCAGTGTCAGGGCGGTCCCGCCACAGCCTATTAGACTGACTTTGAAATTTATCAATCTGTCCCAATTTTCAACTGTCTGTATCAGTTCTTTGCCAGTGAGCCTGTATTTGCTGGTTGTGACCATAAGCGTTCCAATTATTTTAAAAAAAATAACAATTTTAAATAGGTTTGTCAAGAGTAAATTGTATTTATTTATACAATATATTTGTATGAATAAATACAATTATCGAGATTGCTCGTATGTTCACTTTCCAAAGGCATTTCCTGATTCCAAGAGATTCAAATAAAACCATGTAAAATCAATAGGTTTCCTCCAAACCCTGAGGCTGTAATCGGTTCAAGTCATTTTTAATCGGCACTTATCGGACATTTTCAGAAATGTCCATCCGTTTCAGAAGGTCATTCCGAGAAAAGGATGCCATTTCAATGGCTTAGAGGGATTATCAAATAATTTCTAAACGCGGCGCATAAATTTATGCGTCGTACTTCTCAAATCCTTATTTGGATTGTAACCTCTTCCTTTGCTGTGACTTCCACTTTTAAGTTTCCCTAGCAAGACTTAAACTCGATCGTCTAGTTTCTCACCGTCGAGGTGTGTTCCTTATCATCGATCAGTTCGGCATCCACGATCTCGGCTATAGCCTCACCTGTATTAATGGCAGCAATTCCCAAGAAATATTAAAGTTATGCACGTCCCGCAAAAGCACACCTTAGGGTTTGACGACTTTGATCATGAGTGGTATTAACCAGTCTTGAATTTTGAGAATGGTAAAAATTTCTATCTAAAATAATCTTTTTAAAATTAATTGAGGGGGTTTGTATGACTCAGGTTGGCGAAGAGAAGGATCAACACACGGAACCGGATCTAAAAGAATACAAGGAAGAAATTCTACCGGTAAACAAGGCAAGATTAACCCTTGAAAGAGATCTCTATTTCATGGGAACAACCCAGAGGGGTTACGAAGTTGAGTTCGATGTCAGATATGAAGAGGGCTGTTCTCCGACAGAAACCCTTCTCTTGAGTATTGCCGGTTGTTTATCCATAGACGTGGTTCATATTTTAAGAAAAATGAGGTGTGACATTACTAAATTTGAGATTTCGGCCGACGGCACTCGAAAACCGGACCCACCCCAGTACTATACGTCAGTTGACCTGATGATCCATATTTCCGGTGAGGGGCTCACCCCGAAAAAAATCGATCGGGCTATCGCCCTCTCTAAGGAGAAATACTGCTCCGTCTATCATTCGTTGCGAAAAGATCTTGAGGTCAACATCAACTATGAAATTGGGTCATAACTGAATTCGGGAACAGTGGGTTTTGCTTTTTTATTTCTTTATTGATTCTGATGAAACTTCTATGTCGTAAAGGAGAAACGTTGTACCTACTGATAAAACTCGCTCAAGCAATAATTTTGGGGGTGGTTGTTGATTCGCGTGGCTCACTGATTTGGGGCAAACACAGAATAACAGAAATTTATTTGAATAATGGGGTCAGCTTCCAACCGAGGACTGACAGAAAAAAGGATGGATGAAAAGCGGCTGCTCTATTTAATGTAAAGATTAATGCCTTTTCCCAAAATTTCTTGTATTTTCTTCTAAAAAATCTTTTAATTCGTCTCTAAACCCGTATGGCAGAGCGGAAAATACATCGGGCATTTTCTTCTGCATTTTCTCCATAATAACCTTAGGCGAAGGATTTAGAACCGCCCCTAGCCATTTAGATTGCTGCCTGATTTTTGTTTTCATTTTCATTTTTTCAATTCGATCAAGTCCTTGGACACATTGAAGTTGATTCTCCATCATCTCATTCATTTCCCTTATCATATCTTCACTCAAACGAGCCACAGGTTCACCTCCGTTGAAATGAGACAGCAATAATTGGAAAAGTCATCCCACCGACGCCACTTAATCTCTAATGTCTCTACTCATGAAATGCGTCAGGATGCACAAATTTACTCTACGCCCAAACAATATGTTTATTTTATCATAATAAACCAACTAATGCCATAACTGTAACACATTTCAAGCGTTAAGCGAGACATCCTTAAAATATTGAGAAACCCATTCAATTAACTGATAATCATCCTCGCGGGCGATAATTTTGCCCCTCGCAAGAAAGAAATAAACCTCAG
>JAQYVK010000490.1 GCA_030145585.1 Desulfatiglandales bacterium
TAACAAAATTTTTGTTCACCTTGCATTTTTGGGAACTTGATACATATAAAAAAAAGAAGTCTATTTGCGTGAAAAAGCCAGAATGCCACGCTCGGAGGCGCTGGGGTGAAGGGCACATATGCGGTTTGGAGGCTTTAGCCCCAAGGTCATGAGGCTTTCTCATTTTTTCTTAATTGATGAAGGAGGGCTTCCTGGATTTCAACGACCTGTTCTTTGTCTTCGACTTTCTGACCTTCAAGATCCCTCACATAAAAGACATCCGCAATTTGATCCCCTTTGGTGGCGATCTTGGCGATTCTTATGTCAAGACGGAGACTGAAAAGCGTATGGGTGATCAGGTAAAGAAGGCCCACATGATCGTCGGCAAATATCTCGATCAAACTAAAGAAATCGGAGGATTCGTTGTCAACGATGACTCTCGGGGGCTGGGCGGGTTTTTTATTCGGGGAGAGAAGGGACGTCACCGCCTTTTCACTCAGACGGTGAACAAGGGAGAGCTTTCCTGTGATTGTGTTTTTTAAATCCTCTTTTATCTTCGCCCAGACCTCACCCGAATGAATGGGGTCCAGGGGTCTCGTGACCCTAAAAATATCCACTGCGGTTCCATCTCGCCAGGTATAGATATAGGAGGAGAGTATATTAATATTGTTTAGAGCCATCACCCCGGCAAAATCAGAGAAAAGGCCGGGTCTGTCTTTAGCCAGAAAAGTGACCTCCCAGCAATCAGTGGATTCATCCTCCTTGGCCTCCAAGACAAAGGCCGGCTCTTTTTCCCGCTTGTTCAGTGAAGGGAGCGCTTGATACAATTCGATATGACGGTTTATGGTCTTTGAATTCGTTTCCACGAGATATCTGGGGGACATGACTTCGAGCAGATTTTCCAAGTCTTTCTCATTAATTTTATCGGTTATTTCACGGCGTAATCGGGATAAGGTATTTTTGACTTTTCTTGAGGTGCTCGGTGTGGCGAGTTCTCCTTTTTCGAGGATATGGAGAATTTTAAAGAAGAGTTCCTGGACCAAGTTCGCCGTCCACTCGTTCCATGCCCTGGGACCGGTTGCATTAGAATCGGCCCATGTTAATAAGTAGAGCATTTTCAGTCGGTCCGGATCCTCTATCGTTCTTGCACATTGCACAACCACTTTTTCATCATTGAGGTCTCTCCGAGAGGCTGTTTCCACCAGGAGGAGATGGCAGCCTATTAAGAAAAGGAGATCTTCCGTCCCTTTTTTTTCGTAATGAAAGCGTTTGAGGATATGCTTGACTTTTTTAACACCCCTTGAGGCGTGGTTCTTGCCGGTTTTGCCTAGGTCATGGAACAGAGCGGCGAGAAAAAGAGGCTCAGGATTTGAAACGTCGGAAAATATGTCAAGGAGCAGGAGTTCGTTTCTTTGGGCCAGTTTCTTGAGTTCCTTGAATGTCTGTAGAAGGTGACGGTCGACAGGGAAAATGTGATATCTGTCAAATTGTACCCGGTTTCGGATCTGTTCAAACTCAGGAATAAAAGCGCATAAGAACCCGGTTTCATACATCTGATCAAGGACTTCGGAGGCATTGGGTGGCTTCAAGATGTTGAGGAATTGCCGGCTCGCCTTTTCCGATTCCCTAAAGTCATCATCGATCAAATAAAGAAATTCCCGTATTAATCGTCTTGCGTCTAAAGAGAGAGAAGACCCGCCGGCAGAAGCCTTTTCAAAGATTTCCAACAGCAGGGAGTGATTTGAAAGTATGGCGGTGGCAGAGTTGAAATTAAGTTCCCCGCGATAAAGGTGAAGACCATCGGCTATTTCTTGAGCGGGGATGTCTTTTTTCGTGTTCTTTAACTCGCGGAGATGCCCGGCAAAGAATGAATGGTGAAGAGATTTTATCGAGGTCATGGAAGCATGGAGCTCTCCCATAAATTGTTCTACCGCCAGGTAATCCTTCCGATCTTTAAACCCTAATCTCCTAGCGATCTCTTCCTGATGTTCGAAGATCAGTTGATCATTTTTTCTTCCAGAAATTTGATGAAGATGGTTTCGAACGAGCAAGATGAAACTCAGATTTTCATTGAGGTCCTGATATTCTTTATAGGAGAAGGTCCCTAAATATTCCAGGTCCCTATGGGTGCGTAAATTTAAAAAGACCTTCGCCAGCCATAGGATCTGGTGGTAATCCCTCAAACCGCCTATGCCCGCTTTGAGATTTGGTTCCAGTAGATGGCTTGCGTCTCCAAAGGTGGCCATTCGAATTTCTTCTTGACCCTTCAGCCACCTGTTCAAGGCCGTTGCTTTCCTTGAAACAATTTTTTTCTGGAATTTCTCCACCAAGGAGAGAAAAAGGGGAGAATCCCCGCAAACGAAGCGAGCGTCTATAATAGATGTCATAAATTCGAAATCATCTGCGGAAAGGTCCAAGCAGTCTTTGAAGGTGCGAATCCCATATCCCAAATCAAGGCCGAGATCCCATAGGGGAAACAGGATCTCTTGTGTCAACTCCTTTGCATTGGAAGGTATCCTCCGTCCAAAAAGGATCATGATGTCAATGTCTGAATGGAGGCAAAGTTCTTTTCGGCCATACCCACCCAGGGCTACAAACGCGAAAGGACGTTTCTCCTTAAAGAGCCTATTTCCGACTCGGCTTTCCTGAAGTCCGTTTCGAAAATATTGGTCCACGATCTCCGTAAAGTCTCCCTCAAGGATTTCAGAGACGTTTCCCTCAGTGAGTAAAGAGATCAGTTGGTTCCGTGATTCTTTTAGTTCTTTGGACGGGGATTTCATTGTTTTGGTATGAGTTGCCACGGTTAGACCGGAGCAGAAATCACCTAATGAAAGATCGGTGTAAGGTGTATAAATAAGGCACAGGTCAGTCGGTTGTAAGGAATAATTTTTACAACCGGTAGGCTCAAGAGGCATTCAAATAGCATTTTTTTAACCCTGTGCCTTATACCTGCCGATTGTGAGAAGTAGCTTTTACAATCGGCCTGCCTTGCACCTTTTTTTTATATGGCATCCTTCCCTGTTTCGCCGGTCCGAATACGAATGACCTCCTCCACCGGGAGGATGAAAATTTTGCCGTCTCCGATTTGGTCTGTCCTGGCTTTCTCCTGGATGACCTTTACGGCTTCCTGGACAAGATTGGACTCCATGACCACTTCTATCTTAATCTTGGAGACAAAATCTACTTGATACTCCGCTCCCCTGTAGACCTCCCTGTGTCCGCGCTGACGACCGAATCCTTTTACTTCACTGACCGTAAGGCCCTTGACTCCAAGATTTGATAGGCCGTCTTTCACATCATCCAACTTGAAAGGTTTTATTATAGCTTCTACTTTTTTCATTGTGATCACTCCTTGATTTTAATTTAACTGTTTACCGATTAAGCCATGACCATCAGACGTGGTCAGCGATAAATGGCTTCGCCTGCATCCATGAACCGGAGTAGTGGAGTAATGGAATACTGGAGTGTTGGGTTTAAGATATCAAGCTTTGGCAATTGAATTATCGAGACGTCACTGAAAGTTGTTATAGGATAAGGCCGGCACAGCTCGATTTTTTCATTACTCCATTGCTCCAGTACTCCAATACTCCAAAACCGTTTGATGTGCAAAGATCATTTAAGGCCCCCTTCCAGGGGGCGTACGCAAAACCAGGTTCTCTGGGCCTGGATGCTTTACTTTTAGTGGCTATATCCTGCCTCATTATGCAGGCAGATGTCCATACCTCTCTGCTCTTCCTCATGAGATACCCTAAGACCGATAAAGAGATCAATCACTTTAAGTATGATGAGGGTCATGATAAAAGCAAAGACCATGGTTGCAATGACAGAAACGAATTGAATCCAGAGTTGCCAGGGGTTTCCGAAAAAAAGACCGTTCGCACCGTCAGGATTGATGTGGGTACTGGCGAAGAGCCCGGTCGCCAGAGCGCCCCAAATACCACCCAGCCCGTGGATGCCTACCACATCGAGGGAATCATCGTAACCAAGCTTTGATTTCAATAAGATTCCGCTGTAACAGATCGCCCCCGCAAGGGAGCCGATGATCATTGCCGAAACCGGGCCCACAAAACCGGATGCCGGGGTGATGGCCACCAGGCCCGCAACAGCCCCACTGGCCGCACCCAGGGTGGTAGGTTTTCCTCGGTGGACCCATTCCATAAACGTCCAGGATAGAGCGCCCACAGCCGAGGAAATATGTGTGACCACGAAGGCGCTGACCGCCAGCCCATTGCTGGCCAAAGCACTTCCGGCGTTGAAGCCGAACCACCCAAACCAGAGAAGAGCAGCCCCCGTGATCGTCATGGGCAAGTTATGGGGGATAAAGGGGACGCTCCCATATCCGAGTCGCTTTCCAATGATGAGGGCAGCTGCCAGGGCGGATATGCCGGAACTGATGTGAACAACCGTTCCACCGGCGAAATCCAGCGCGCCCATACGGCCCATCCAACCTCCCACACCCCAAACCCAATGTGCGAGGGGATTATAGACGAGCGTGGCCCAGAGGACTGTAAAGAGTAAAAAGGCGCCGAATTTCATGCGTTCCGCAAAGGCTCCCGTGATCAGTGCCGGGGTAATGATCGCAAACATACACTGAAAAATCATAAAGGCCAAGTGGGGAACCGTGCTGCCGTAATCGGGGCTTGGGGTCATCCCCACACCCTTGAGTCCAAACCATTCCAGACCACCGATAATGCCCCAATGGTCAGGCCCGAAGGCCATGGAATAACCCCAGAGTACCCATTCGAGGGTGATGATCCCCAGGATGATGAAACTCTGCATGATCGTCCCTAAGACGTTCTTTTCGCGCACCATCCCACCATAAAAAAGTGCCAGCCCCGGGGTCATGAGCATGACCAGAGCGGCCGAAAGCATAACAAAAACTGTATCTCCTGCATTCATGGTTATTTCTCCTTTTGGGTTTCCACTTCTGCTTAGCAATGGATGTGCCATTCCGGAGATTATTAATAATTATAAAGAATATCAGAAAGATACATCTACAGCCTAAACGGGGAAGGTGGTCGAGGGGTGGTTGATAAATCACAAATATGTAGTGAATATAAACAAAATAAACAAAATTGTAGAGTTTGATATGTGCATTTACCATGCACCGGTTCAAGTGGGCGTGCAAAAAGCCTGACACAAAAATTCAAGGCTGATGAAGTATTCCTGATCACCTGCAAGGTATTAGATGCAAGGCGCCGAGGAGCGACGACTGAGGCGTATGGAGCAATACGCCGCAAGGAGAAGCGATCGAAGGCAACGCCGCAGATGATGCCTTGCAGGTGATCAGGGATGGTGAAAAGGCGTTGACATACGGCGACATCCTGAATACCATAACGCTTCAGAAGTCGTTTATTAATGCACCGTCAACTTTATGAATTTTCTGTGAGGTCATTAAGAATAGGGTAGGGCGGAAATGAAAACTCGGACAGGAAGGGCCATATGAAAAAGATCGAAGCGATAATTAAGCCTTTTAAACTGGATGATGTCAAAGAGGCCATCCTTGAACTCGGGATAAGCGGTATGACCATTACCGAAGTCAAAGGCTTCGGGAGACAAAAAGGTCATAAAGAGATTTACAGAGGAGCGGAATACGTCGTGGATTTTTTACCAAAGATAAAGATTGAGACGATTGTTCCGACAGAGATGCTCTCCAGGGTCGTGGAGGCCATTAAAAAGAATGCCTATACAGGGCAGATAGGGGATGGAAAGATCTTCATCAACCCTGTGGAAAAAGCCATCCGTATCAGGACGGGGGAAGAGGACGAAGACGCCATCTAAGCATACCGATCCAATGAAACAAGTCGTCCAGAATTTTCTGGAATCGAGAGAGTCTCTGATTCAACAGGGCCTGAAAAAGCATTCAGGCCTTTTTATTTCCAGAAAATATACGGGACTGATAGACCGTTTAATCCGCTCCCTGGTTCCTTTGGCCGGAGTCTGGGAGGAAGCGGAGGAAATCCGGGAGGATCGTTTAGCTCTGGTCGCTTTGGGCGGTTATGGCAGAAGTGAACTCTGTTTCGGATCGGATCTAGATCTGCTTTTCATCCATAAGGGGAAGCTTTCCCCTGAGATCACCAAGACCGTTACTCGCGTTCTATATCCCTTTTGGGATGCCAAGCTGGAGGTCGGGCATACCGTCTTGACCCAGCAGGAATGTATGCGTCTCATTAAGCGCGATTTCCGGTTCCAAACCTCTGTGATGGATGCCCGTTTTTTATTGGGTTCCAGGCCTTTTTTTCAAACATTCATGGTCGCCTTATGGTCCCGTATCGAACGGGAAAAAAGGTCTTTCCTCAACCAGCTTCTGATTTATCAAAAAAAAAGAGAGGAAAAATACGGCAGCCAGGACTATTTTGTCGAGCCCGATGTCAAAGAAGGTCTCGGTGGGCTCCGTGATTTCGAATTCATGGCCTGGATGGCGAGGATTCATTTCAACCTTGAGCGATTGTCCCAGATTCGACGTCTCTCGATTTTCTCCCATTTTGAAACAAACAGACTCACCTATTCAAAAAGTTATCTCCTAAAGTTGAGAAATCAGCTTCACCTCCTGGCAGGCCGCAAAGAGGACCGGCTTTTGCTGGCCTACCAGAAAGACATTTCTCTTCTCCTCGGTCATCAGGACAGCGCTTCCCTCACGGTGCCGGAAAAATTGATGCGGCATGTCTACCTTCATATGAATCGGATGCGCTATGCCCATGAGGAGTTCCAAGAGAAGATGCTGGATATCCTTGATCCGCAACCTCTAAAATCGTCGACGGGGCAACTTCCACCTGAGTTTAGGGTGACAAAAGGTCACATGATCTTGAAAGAAGATGGTCTTCTGCAGAAGGAACCCCTATTGGTTCTCAGTGCATTTTCTGAAGCAAACCAGAGAGGCCTTTCTCTTGGCGCGGGATTGATTAAGGAGGTAAAAAAACAGCTCACAGTGGAGGAGAAGAGGCTAATAGATGTTCCGGGAGCAAAAAGACTATTTTTAGAAATTTTTTTTAAACCTTCGAACTCTAAAATTCTACGACTCGCCCTCGAAATTGGTTTGATCAGCCATTTTATTCCGGAATTCAAGAAGATCAGAAACCTCGCGAAGCTTAGCCTTTATCATGAGGAAACCGTGGATCTCCATTCCTTGAAGACCGTGAAAGTCATCAATGACATTTCAAACGGTGTTTATGATGAGCGGTGGCCTTTGTTCAAAGTCATTTTCAAAGAACTGAAGCAACCCCATTTTCTTTTCCTCGCGGGCCTTCTCCATGACATCGGAAAGGGGTATCGGGGAGACCATCCAAAGAAAGGGGTCCAGCTTATCCGACGAATTCTTGCTCGACTCGGCCTTGCTGGAGAAGCGCTAAAGGTGATTCCTTTTCTTGTCGAACATCACCTCCTTCTGGCGGATATTTCCCAAAGAAGGGACCTGAACGAGGAGAGGACCTCTGTTCAAGTCGCTCAAACCATGGAAAATGAAGAAAATCTAAAGCTGCTTTTTTTGTTGACCATTGCCGATAGCATCTCTACCGGCTCCATGGCTCGTAGCGACTGGAAGATTTCACTTCTGATTGAATTGTATTTAAAAGTGAGGCACATTTTGATGCGGGGAACACTCGCTTCCCCTAATATCACAAAAAGATTAGAAGAAAGAAAAAAGCGCTTGGAGAAACTCCTGAGACCCCACTCTTCTAAAGAAAATCTCTCGGCCCTGATGGAACAGGTATCTGCCCGGTATTTTTTAAATACCCCCATGGAAACTATGTCCCATCACTTTCGTTTGGCCATGAGCATGGGGGAGAAAAAACTTGCCTGGATATTGCAAAAGATGGAAGACATTTCCGTAACCAAGGTCATTTTATGTACCTACGACAGCCCAGGGCTCTTCAGCAAAATGGTGGGTGTCTTTGCCCTCAATAATATAGAAGTGCTATCCACCAATGTCTTTACGTTAAAAAACGGACTCGCTTTTGACATCTACGAGGTGACCAATCCTCTTGACCCCTTAAGGGAAGAAGAGCAATGGAAGAAAATTCATGAGGATATTCTAAGTGCCTTAGATGAAAGTTTTCCCATTGATACCCTATTGAATAGAAAAGGACAGAGCCTGTTGGGCCCGACAGGGCACTACACGATAAGGAGGGCCGATGTCAACAATGGGGTCTCTGATTTTTTTACAGGCATCGAGGTCAGTTCAGAAGCGAGGGTCGGCCTACTCTATGAATTGGCAAAAAAAATCTCTTCCCTTGGTCTTGACATACGATTCGCAAAAGTCAACAGTGACAAGGAGAGGATGAACGGTGTTTTTTATGTTCGGGATTCAGATGGTCAGAAGGTTCAGGATGATGAGCAAATCAGGAAGATCGAGGAAGGGATCCTTTCTGTCATGAAATAA
>JAQYVK010000491.1 GCA_030145585.1 Desulfatiglandales bacterium
GATGCAATAGATGGCTTGCGCCGCAAATGCCTCGTTCAGTTCTATCAGTTCAATCTGATCCAGCTTCATATTTGCGAGCTTAAGCACTTTGGGAATAGCAACGGTGGGGCCGACACCCATATATTCCGGCGCGCAACCCTCCACGGTATGAAAGCGAAAGGTCGCCATGGGTTTTAGGCCCAGCTCTTGCGCTTTCTCCTTGGACATGAGGAGGACGCCGGCCGCTGCATCGCTTGTCTGGGAAGAATTACCCGCAGTGACAGTCCCGGTCGGTTTGAAGGCGGGGCGAATTTTGGAGATGCCCTCTGCGGTCGTCCCGGGACGAACCCCTTCATCGGTGTCAAAAATGACCTCTTCAAATTCAAAACGTCCGTTGGGTAGCTGTTTCTGTTTTTTAACGTTGAGCGGTACGATCTGGCTCTTAAAGCGTCCTTCCTTATTAGCAGCCGCTGCTTTCTGCTGGCTTTTCGCCCCGAACTGATCCTGTTCCTCCCTGCCGATATTGAACTTCTCGGCCACATTCTCGGCAGTCAGTCCCATTCCGGTAAAGGCGCCCGGTCTGGTGTCAACCAGTGCCGGATTTGGATAGAGCATGCTGCCTCCCATGGGGATCTGACTCATATTTTCCACGCCACCCGCTATCACCACATCAGCAAAGCCGCACATGATCTTTTCAGCCCCGATGGCAATGGCTTGTAATCCTGAGGAGCAAAATCGGTTAACGGTCATGCCGGGGATGCGATCAGGCCAGCCGAGGGACATTACCAGTACGCGGCCCAGGTTTAAGCCTTGGGTGGCTTCCGGGAAGGTGCATCCGATGATCACGTCATCGATCAGTTCGGGATCCATATCACCAGCCCTCTTGATTAGATCGGCCAGCACGGCGGTTCCCATTTCCTCCGGGCGCGTATCCTTCAACGCCCCGCGAGGGGCCTTTCCGGCCGCCGTTCTGCAGGCGGCAACTATAACGGCTTCTTTCATTTTTCTATCCCCTTAATCTTTTTTTTAGAGAAACCCATGAACGCAATCATTTAGTTTCTGAGGGGCTTTCCGGTCGTGAGCATGTGCTCCATTCTCGCCTGGGTTTTCGGATCCCCACACAGGCTCACAAAGGCCTCCCTCTCCAGGTCCAAGAGATACTGTTCACTTACCCTGGTATCCGGCAAGACCTGACCGCCGGAAAGCACATGGGCCACCTTTTCGGAAACCGTTACGTCGTGATCAGTGGCATAGCCCTGCTCATGAAGGGTCCAGACAGCCATCTTTAAAACCGCAAGGGTGTCCTTGCCCCCCACACGGATCTCCATATCGGGCCTGGGAGGCTGATAGCCCTCCAGGTTCATGGCAAGAACAGTCTTTTTTGCATCTTCAATCAATAGGTCACGGTTAACGGTCATTTTGTCCTGTGGCCTCAGATAGCCGAGCTTTACCGCTTCCGGACCGGAAGTAGAGACCTTGGCGAGGGCAATGGTCTCAAAGGCCCGGGCCACATAGGGCATCAACTCTATCTGTTTGGGGTAGACGCCTCCCGGCTGTACCTCGAAGAGGTGTTCCGTGTTGCGTAGGAGTAATTCCTTGGACCCACCGCCCGCAGGGATTACACCGACGCCCACTTCTACAAGACCCATGTATGTCTCAGCCCCGTAACGGACCCGGTCCGCCGCCAGGCAGATCTCACAACCCCCTCCCAGGGCCATGCCGGCGGGTGCGGCCACGACCGGTTTGTCCAGGTATTTGAGCTTCATAAAGGTGTCCTGGAAGGTTTTGACCATCCACTCGAGATCGTCCCACTCTTCTTCCTGGGCCGTAAACAGGACGAGCGGAAGGTTTGCACCGGCCGAGAACATGTCCGCATGGTTGGCAATCACAAGGCCCTCGAAATCCCTGCTCACCATGTCCACAGATTTGATAACCATGTTGACGATATCATCACCCATGGCATTCATTTTAGTATGGAATTCCAGGCAGGCGATCCCATCGCCGATGTCGATCAGGCTGGCCCCTTGGTTCCCAGCTACTTTCTTTTCGCGCTCCTTGAGGGCAGGTAGAAGAATCACACCCGGTCTGACAGGCGCCTCTCGATAATCTTTGATGGAGGGATCATAAAACGAGGATGTCCCTGCCTCCCTTTTATAGAAGGTGGTTTTCCCAAGGTCGAGCATCTCCTTGACCCAGTCGGGGATCGGGTAACTTGCCTCCTTCATTTTTGTTACCGAGCTATCGACCCCGATGGCATCCCAGATCTCAAAGGGACCCATCTTCCATGCAAAGCCCCACTTCATGGCATTGTCGAGATTCAGGATGTCGTCGGCAATTTCCGGGATTCGGTTGGCGGAATAAATGAGGGTTTCCGACAGGGTCGAAAAGGTGAATTTTCCTGCAGCGTCATCAGCATAGTAAAGGGCCTTGATCTTTCCGGCAGTCCCCGAGATGTTTTTGGCCGCCTCGAGGGATGCCAGCTTCACCTTTTCCCGCGGGGTATACTCCATGGTGTTGTAATCCATAGAAAGGATGACCGTCTTCCCCCCCTCTTTTGCCTTTTTATAAAAACCCTGTTTGGTTTTTTCTCCGAGCAGATTCCGATCAAGCATCTCTTTGACCAGTTTCGGTTCCTTGAACATTTCTCGTTTTTCGTCGTTGGGCGTCCCCTCGTACACATTGTTCGCCACATGGACAATGGTATCGAGACCGACCAGATCCGATGTCCTAAATGTGGCACTGTTGGGATGGCCGATCATCGGCCCGGTCAATTCATCAATCGCCTCAATAGTCAATCCAAGATCGATCATGGCCTGAATCACGTGAAAGACACTAAAGATTCCGATACGGTTGGCCACAAAATTCGGGGTGTCCTTGGCATAGACCACGCCTTTGCCGAGGATCTTTTCGGAAACATCGGCCAGGTATTCGATCGCTTCCGGGAGGGTATCCGGCCCGGGCACAATCTCAAGGAGCTTCATATATCTCGGGGGATTGAAAAAATGGGTGATGGCAAAGTGTTTCTTGAAATTTTCCGATCTGCCGTCGCACAAGTCCTTGGCAGGGATGCCGGAGGTGTTGGAAGTAATAAGGGTTCCCGGCTGTAAAACGGTTTCGATCTTTTCAAACACGATTTTCTTGATGTCCAACCTTTCAATGACCACCTCGATGATCCACTGGACATCCTTCAACCATTCCAAATGGTCTGCCAAGTTCCCCACGCGAATTCGTTTCGCGTTTTCCGGCAGGTAGAAGGAAGCCGGTTTTGAGGCAAGGGCGGTTTGTATTCCCTGAAGGGCCAGTTTATTCCGGAATGCTTCGCTCTCTTGAACCAACCCTTTTGCCTTGTCTTCCTCGGTCAAATCGGGAGGAATAATATCAAGGAGTGTTGTCTCTATTCCCACATTGGCCAGTTGAGCGGCAATGGTTGCCCCCATGACGCCGGCTCCAATGATCCCTGCTTTTTCTATTCTTTTCTCCATAAAGAGACCTCCATGTAACGGAGCGGTTTGAGGTATGTGCTTTAGGGTACAAGGCGCAGAGCGGCCGGTTGTAAAGCATAATTTTCACAACCGGCAGGCTCAGGGCGCAAGGTGCTTGGGAAATTAGAGTTTTTTACCTTGCGCCTTGAGCCTTATGCCTTGAGCCATTTACATATACCTTTCTTTTATTTGATGGTGATCAGGAATACTCCGCAATTTACAGGTTTCGCTGCTGATACCCCAGATGGTCGATTTGGGCGTTTGGTTTTTCATTGACGCTGCTATTTAGTAAGAAAAATAGTTAAAGATCCGAGCTGCCGTCCGGCTGAAAGAGGCTTTCAGCCGAACAGCGGAAGGAACCTCGACCACAGGTCGGGGTTCCTTCACCGAGGGTCTTAAGAAAACGGAAATGTTGATTTGACCATATATTTAGAGCAGACCTATCCCCCCCCATTGAACTGATAGATCCGGCCGGCTGACCAAAAATCGATATGAAAATGAATGAATGATCATTCATTTTTTCAAAATTTAACACACGTCTCCGGTCAAGTCAAACACTTTTCCTGAATATTGCGATGACTTTCTCGAAGGGTTATTCACCTTCATCAGTCCGTCAGTGACAGATAAACGAAACCGAATTTTGCTTTGATCTCCTGCAGTAAACGGCGGGGAGTTCCATCAACCAATCATCTAAAAAAAGATACGGATATAGTTGAAATCATTAAATGATTCATCAGATTCCGCGGGGTGTGGTGCTCATCAGGGGGTCAAAGTGAGGGTGCTCTTTGCGTGGGCCTTGATGGCCTTGTCACTAAACCACCAGATCATCTTTTCACCGCTGATAAAGGAAGGGATTTGATCTGTGGTATGTGGATCGAGGAGGCGGCCTGAGACACCTCCGGGCAGAACAGCCAGGACTTTTTCTTCATCACCCAGGTCGGCCACCATTCTGAGAGAGGCTGAGATCGTCACGTCGTAAGGCTGATCAAAGTCATACATCCCACGATAGAGGGTATCTACAGAACCGGGGAATGGGTGAGAGCCTCCCCCCACAAGATTTTTCCCAAACCCTTCCGGTCGGATTGGGCTCACAAATTCTATCCTGTGCAACCTGCCCCACAGCCATTTGTCAGGGTCATCACCCAACCGGGAGCTGATTTCTGTGACGGCCTCGAGGGCGGCCTTATGAAAAAGGTCATCCCGATCCTCCCTGATATTCTTGGTTTCGACATTGTCGAACCAGGGAGAATCACCCTCCAGCACCATCTTCTCGAGACGCGCCTGCCAGTACGTCCATTGACTCAGCATGGTTTTGGATAAATTATCCCCCAGCTCGTCTCTAAAAACGAGCCACGCAAAATTGTCGTAGAGGGTATGGAAGATAGTGGGACCAACCTTGTAAGTGTCATCGTGAAAATCCCACGCTGCTAAGATCCGCCCCAACTCCCTGGTATCCTCATGGGGCATGAGTGCTTCGACCATGAGGGGAACAACCCTCTTCGCCAGAACATTCATGGTGTCCTGCTGGTATCGCCAATTGTCCATTTGTGATTTTTCCCCGGGGGCGTCAAGAAGCTGGGAGAGCCTTTCATAACGATAGGAAGTGGAAACACTTGACGAATAGTAATGGGGGTAATCCTGCGTCACTGTAAAGTGATTACAGGTACCGACCCATCCTCTCTCAGGGTTGTATCGATTGGGGTTTTCATCAAAAGGGACAAATCCGGTCCAGTGATTCCGATCGTCCTTGACCACGTGGGGTAGGGCACCGTCCCCTTTCGACCGGACAGGAAGACGGCTCGATACATGCCACCCGATATTCCCCTTGGTGTCCGCAAAAACAAAGTTGAGCATAATGACATTTATCCATTTCAGGGCATCGCGGACCTCTTCCGCGGATTGGGCAAACATCAATTTCTCTAGTCCCACCTTTGGCCACATGTTCTCGAAGGGTGCCCACCGAAGGGTCATGACCTTTTTTGTCTTAAGCGAGGATAAAACCCCGGAGACGACCGGTCCCCGTCGTGTCAACCGGATCGAGATCTTTTCTTCCCTTATTCCGCCGGGGGCGTTCTTGTCCTTTATTTTGAGCGTCTCCTCAATGACCTTGAAGGGCAGCGACTTCTCCCCTTCCATATACCGGTTGGGATCTTTCGGATCCAGGGTCTCCACGAAAAGGTCCTGGGCATCACCGTAGGCGTTCGTGATCCCAATCGCAAAATGGCTGGTGCGACCCACGACCATCCCGGGGATACCGGGAATGATGACACCCACCACACTCAGATCGGGGAGTAAAATCCCACAAGGGTACCATGGCCCCGGCAACGTCCTCGAATCCAGGTGGGGGTCATTGGCCACGATCGGTTTTCCGCTCTTCGAGAGTTTGGGGCCCAATACCCAGTTGTTGCTCCCAACCCTGAGAGGGCCGGTTTCAAGGTAATTTCTGATTTGATTGTCCCCTGCAAGATTCAGCAAGATAGGCTCTGTTCCCCTCGTTCCGGTCGTTGTCTTGGCCCTGTTCATATCGTCGGGGTTATTCAAGATGGGAAAGATCTCACCCGCCTTTTCAAGACCCAATTTGTCAACAAGCATCTGTGAGATGATCTCTGCCTGGAGGTTTCCTGCCGAATCCCAACCCATGTAGTACATGATGGTCAGGGTGTCTTCGATGGTCCAAGGATCGGGTGTGATACCAGCCAGTTTAAAGGCAAGGTGGTGGGTGTCTTTGTGGGTGTTGATGTAGGCATTCACCCCGTCGGCGTATTTCTGTAAAAACAATCTCGTCTCCGGACTAAGGATTTTTCCATGTTTCTCGGCATGACGACGAAACCCGATGGTCCGCATCCTGATATCGATCTCCTTCCCGAGTTTTCCGACCAGTTCAGAGATCCTGCCCGAAGAGAAGAGGCGGCTGAGGTTCATTTGAAACAAGCGGTCCTGGGCCATTACAAACCCCTGTGCCATGATGGCATCAGGGGCGTTCTTGGCATAGATGTAGGCCATCCCCTTCTCATCCCGGAGGACGTCGACCGTATCCTTGAGTCCGGTTAGATTGAGACGGCCTTTTTTTTGGTAATTATTCAATGAAGGATAAGGGAAAAAAACAACGACAGCTGCGAGTATGATAATAATGAACAGGAGATACCAGGGCCATCTTCTTTTTGATTTCACGGGATTTCTCCGTATGTGAAATGAATTCTATGTATTGAGTATGATTCTTGCGTCTGCGACAACACATCTTTTTGAAGAACAGATGACCGGGTTCAGATCGATGGATTCAATGTGCGTCTCAAGGTTCATGACCAGATTGGAAAAAAGGATCATCAAACGGGTCAATTCCTCCAGATTGATCGGCTGAGATCCTCGGTATCCTTCTAATAACCGATGAGCCTTAAGGCCCCTCACCATGGATTCAACATCTCCATGATTAATCGGAGCCATTCTTAAAACCGTGTCTCGATAAATCTCCGCGGACGTACCGCCAATTCCCAAAAGGATGACCGGTCCAAATTGGTGATCTACCTTGGCCCCTACAATCAGTTCAACGCCCTCCACCATCTCTTCCACAATGACACCTGCAAAGCCGGTTGCATTGGAAAACCGTGAGAAAGTGTCTTCCAGAGTTTGGCAATTATCAATCATGGTGACGACACCACCCACATCGGATTTGTGAAGGATTTTATAAGACACAATCTTTGTCACGACCGGAAATCCAATCTCTTCAGCAAAGCGAAGAGCCTCGTCCAAGTCTTTTGCCCATTTGAATTGTGGAACATCCAGTCCGGCTAAAGAAAAAATGCGTTTGGCGTCCGGTTCAAGCACCCACCCTTCTTCTTTTGAGGCCAACAGGATATCCATCATTTCATTTGTCAACATGGTTTGCACCTTCTCATGGCTTCAGCCATATGAACCGTCCCCTCAATAGAGGGCGAGACTGGGATTCGGTTGAGTTCAAACCCTTCAACCAACATGCGGTATTTCTCTACGTGAGGCACATAGGCGACAAGAGGTTTGCGATGGATCTGGTATATATGGCTCAATCTGGCTCCCAGGTCAGAAGTGATGCCGGGCAGGTAGGGAAGGAGGAGGATCATCACGCAATCCGTTTCCGGCGACTTGCTGAGTTGGCTTACACTGACTACAAAATCATCATCGACCGCACTCCCGGTTAAATCGAGCGGATTGCTTAGTGAGGCAATTCCCTGTATACTTCGCGAGAGATTTTCTTTGATTTCTTTCTGCGCCTGTTCGGAAAGAACCGGAATGGAAAGACCATGGGCGGAACAGACATCCACAGCCAGAGCACCATGCCCCCCACTTCCCGTAACGATACCGATTTTCCCCTCGATGGCTCTCGGGTAGCAACTCAAAGACTCACTGAAGGCCACCATTTCAAACTCATTTTTGGCCTCAACGATGCCATGCTGAGAAAGCACGGCAGAGAAGGTGTCATAATCACCGGCCAAAGTTGCTGTGTGGCTGGAAACTGCCTTCATGCCCCCAGGGCTCTTGCCCGCTTTAAGGACGATGACCGGTTTGGGGCATTGACTAGCCGCTAATACAAATTCACGGCCTTCATTTTTGCCGAAACCCTCCACATAAAACGCAATGACTTTTGTGCCCGGATCATTCGTTAGATAGTTTAATAATTGGGTTTCTTTGATCATGGCTTTGTTCCCGATACTGACTCCAAGGGATAGGCCGACACCTTCACCTGCAAACTTGACCATCTGATCAACCAGGATCCCTCCACTTTGACTTACGAGGGCCACGTTCCCTGTGTCAGGCCTGACCATGCGTTCGCTGGGGATAAATAAGCCGTCGGCAAAGGAAGGAGAATAGATGCCGAGGCAATTCGGCCCTATAAAGGGAAAGCCGGCTTCTTCGGCCATACCAACCATGCGATCCTGAAGGTCTTTTCTTCCCGTTTCGGAAAACCCACCCGAAATGACCACAGCACCTCCTGCTCCTGCCCTGATGCAATCGGCCAGGATGTCGGGGCAATGCTCGGCACGGACAGCAATGATGGCCAAATCAACCTTTTCAGGGATTTCGGAGATACTGGGAAAGATCTTCTCCCCTTGTAGCACCCCTCCATTGGGATTGACAGGAAAGACCTTTACCGGATAGCGCAGGTTGTTTTTGTTGTAGATGACGTTGGCTGGGTGACGATTGTTTTTTAAAGAGACACCAATGACGGCCATGGATTTTGGCTCAAACATCCTCTGAAAGTCCATCATATCCTCCGGAATAGGGGGTGGTGTATGGCACCAGCGCACAAAACCTTACTGGTCTTGCACCATAGGGACTTTAATTGACTATCATATTTTTATCAAGAAGCCATCTCAAAAATGTCAAATAGCTCATTCGACAGGCTCATGACCCTGAGTGACATCGAAGGGCAGATCTCTGCTTCCTGCCGTCCGGCT
>JAQYVK010000492.1 GCA_030145585.1 Desulfatiglandales bacterium
GCAGGCCTGCTTTCCGCCGACGTCATGCAGACGCGTCTCCATGACCATTTCGCTGCAAAAAGCACAGGGAATAGATTTTCGAACGCTCGCAGTCGCGGGTTCCTCAATCGACACTTCTGTGATGCGGAGAATGTCCTCAGGAGAAGCCGTAAGAATCCAATCCGCAAGTTCTTCTCGATTTTCACGTAATTTTTTCGGGATGCCCTGTCCGTTGAACAGAACTCGGACACCTGTCCCGGTTTTACGGGAATAGACGGTATAAACGTTTTTCCCGTAGTCGTGGAATATGAGATTTCCCTTGCCAAAGGTACATCCCGTCACACATTGTAAGGCATCCACGCCACAGGCATTATTTTCCACGATAGCAACGATTTCTTCATCGTCCGCCCGCGATGCGGTTAACGCCTCCATCGCGGCGGTGGCCATACGATATCCAATGGCGAGACCCGGGCACGCATGACCATGGAATGAGACGATTTGAGAGTATGTCATCATGTCCTATTTCCTATTCAGATACCAATTTGGGATTGTTATTCCCTTATTTATAGTCGTAGAAACCCTTTCCGCACTTACGTCCCAACCATCCGGCGGTTACCATTTTTTTTAATAGTAGTGGAGGGGCATATTTCGGGTCTTTGGTTTCTTCATAGAGTGTCTCAGCAATTGAAAGCTCCGTATCTAAGCCGATGAAGTCGATAACCTCTAGAGGACCCATGGGATGATTCACTGCCATCTTCATGGAAATATCGATGTCTTCCCTGGTGGCAATTCCTTCTTCCAGCATGCGAACAGCCCCCAAGAGGAACGGGGTGAAAAGTCTTGTAACAATGAATCCGCCCACATCAGGTGCGACCACAACGGTTTTACCGAGGCTCTCCCCGAACTTCCTTGCCGTTTCAATGGTTTCTTCGCTGGTCATGATGGTTCGTACAATCTCAAAGAGCCTCATGACCGGTGCCGGATTGTGGAAATGCAAACCCAAGAATTTATCTCCCCGGTTCGTTGCAACAGCCATATCGGTAACGGAGAGACAAGAGGTATTTGATCCAAATATCGTCTCTTTCTTGCAAATTTTATCAAGGTCTCCAAAGAGCTTTTTTTTGAGTTCCATATCTTCTGGGACAGCTTCCTCTACCAGGTCGCAATCTCCCATGTCTTCCATCTTGGTGCTCACTGTGATGCGTCCCATGATATTATCTTTGTCTTCCTGGGGCATCTTTCCCTTTTCAACACGACTGGACAACCGCTTGTCAATAGACCCTATTGCCCTGTCTAACTGACCCTGGTCACTTTCGACTCCGATGACTTGGTAACCGGACTGTGCAAAGACCTGTAAAACGCCCGTTCCCATTTGTCCGAGACCCAAAACACCGACTGTGGTAATCGTCATGGTTTCATCCTCCTTGCTCAATGATTTAATTCTGTGAAATATGAAATTTCGAGAGTTAACAACTAATCCTAAAAGGGTCTTTTTACCTCTCACAGAGCGCACAGGGTTCACAGAGTCTTTTTGATCTGAATTCCAGAGAGGGGAATTCAGATCAATATGCCATCCCGCCTGCTCGGGGACTCAATATCATTTTAGCAATTCAATTGAATCTATATTAAACCGTAGGTCCCGTAAGGGACTGATGGTTGGTCTGATTTGTCTCCTCAGCAAATCAGACCAAAACTAATTATTTTCTCCGTGTTCTCTGTGTGCTCAAGCGACCAACGGGAGCGGGCGAGAGAATAACCCAACCTGCTTTCCTGCGTAGCATACTTGGACCATCCCGCTCTGCGGGAGGGTTTATCGCATTAATTAAGATCAAAAAATTAAAATACCCCATCATATTTATATTTAAGTCGGCGATTAGGTTTCCGCTGTTTTGGAAAGCGCGCTGGCACGGGCATCCTTCTTTGGCCAAGGCGACGGGGCGATCAAATTGCCTTCCGGCCATCTCGAACAATTGACTTTTTCCATCCTTGAGTCTGCCTCGAGGCACCAATTACAAGCCGTACATGTGACGATATCCTTTGCTTGTCCTTCTCTGGCTTTCATCGGCCAGTCCGGATCGGCCAAGAGGGCGCGACATACGCCGATGATGTCCGCTTTGCCTTCTGATAGGATTTGCTCCGCCTGTTTCGGTGTCCTGATTTTGCCGGCCGTTGCAACCGGTGTATCGAACCCTCCATCGCGAACGTGATGACGAATGGGTTCCGCCAGATAGACATGGGTCATATCCGGAAACCACCAGTCCGGACTCATCCGATGACCGCTATAGCCGGACATGGGGTCAGGCGGCGTGTCAGGAGGGGGAGGGGGTGCATCTTCGAATCTGCTGCCGGCGCTTACGCTGATATAATCTGCGCCCAAGCCGGCCAGTTTCTTGGCTACTTGTGTGCTCTGGAGGAGAGTTGTCCCCTTTATGGTGAAATCTTCGCCGTTTATTCTGACACCCAACGGAAAATTTTTACCCGCCTCGCTGCGGACGGCTTCATAAACTTCTGTCGGCAACTTCATCCTGTTTTTCAAGGCGCCACCATATTCATCGGTCCTCCCGTTGGCTAAAGACAGGAATGAGGATAGTGTGTAGGCATGAGCCATGTGAAGCTCTATAAAATCAAATCCTGCCGATATCGCACGCTTGGCGGCATTGACATGCTGTTCTACGATGACTGGCAGATCCTCTATCTTAAAATCCGTTACCTTCTGTCTCCACCCGCTCCTTGCAATCTTCAGGAAATGCATGATCTGGATGCCGAGCTTCGTTTCCGGGTTGGCCTGTCGAATGGAATCCACCAAGCCTTTCAGTTCTTCCGTAAAAGTGTCGTCACTGATTCGAAGGTTATAAGAACTCCTGGATGGCAGGACAACCGCAGCCTCAACGACGATGGAGCCAACACCACCTTTTGCCTCTCGTTGGTACCTTGCTTTTAGGTCCTCAGTGACATGGCCGTCTTCAGTGGCCAGTCCGGAAACCATGGAGGTCCGTTGAATCCTGTTGGGCAATGTCAGGTTATTTATCTTAATGGGTGAAAATAAATTAGTATATTCCATGTTTCGCCTCCCTCTCTCTCAAAATTATTATGAATAGAACTTGAATGATTGGATCAACCTATGAGCCGAACCTCCTGGTCCATCACGGAATGGGAA
>JAQYVK010000493.1 GCA_030145585.1 Desulfatiglandales bacterium
GTGGGGGGGCGGGGTTATGCCCTAAAACTAATTTGGGAAGGAACCACCGAAGCTACCCGATCTAACAGCCCTGAAAACATCCTGGTCATGGCGAGTGGACCGTTGTGTGGTGATGCCCGGTTTCCGGGCAGCGGGAAGTTCATTGTCGGCACCATTTCTCCCCTGACCGAGACTTTTGTAGACTCAAATATCGGGGGGCATTTTGCACCCCTTCTAAAACAATGCGGTTTCGACGCATTGAGCCTGTCCGGAATATCCGAGAAAGATGTGGTGTTGATCGTGGATAGGGACCAAGGAACAATTCAGATTGTTGAGGCCCCTGTCTATGGAACGGATGTTGACCCCGGAGGGCTCTCCTACGGCTCCAGGCTACTTGAAGAATTTCATGGGGGAGAACTCGATGAGAGCGTTGCGGCCGTGACCACGGGTATTGGGGCCAAAAACACAAGATTCGGCATCATAAACAGCCTCTATTACGACAAGCGACGAGGACGAATACGGGCCAAACAGGCGGGAAGAGGCGGAACAGGCACAGTCATGTGTCAAAAAGGCCTTAGAGCCATCATTGTTCGATCCAACCTCCCACGGGTACAAGCAAACAACCCCGTAGACAAGAATGGCGTCAAGCAGGCCGGGTCTCAGTTAAAGAAGGTGCTCAGTGAGATGGACCCTCAGCAACTTCGGCTCTCCAGCTGGGGGACGCCGATCTTGATCGAATACATGAACAAGTTTCATATTCTCCCGGTGAACAATTACCAGTATGGTAACCATCCGAAGGCGGACTCGATATTTGCAGAAGTTTTTTTAGATCGTTATTTCACCCAGGATATCCCGGACGGCTGTTACTCAGGCTGTAATCTGGCTTGTGCCAAAGGGGCTGAAAAAGTGACCTTAACACGGGGCCCTCAGGCGGGTCAACAAGTGGGGGTGGACGGGCCGGAATATGAAACGGCCGGAGCTGCGACCTCTATGGGTATCTTTGACCCCCATTACATCATGGAATTTAGCTGGTATTGTGATGAATATGGGCTGGATACCATTTCCATGGGGGTTACCACTTCTTTCCTCATGGAATGCGTACAACGGGGATACCTCACCTCTGACGAGATCGGCTATGATCTCATATGGGGAAATATTGAGAGCGCGGATCGGCTGATACATGAGACGGCCCGTGGCGAAGGTTTCGGAAAGGTCTGCGGAGAGGGTGTATTCCGGGCCAAGAAATGGGTTGCAAAACACCATGCTGCTAAGACCGGCACGTCCTATGAGGATATTCTCGCAGAGCTCGATAAATTCGGCATGGAGGTCAAAGGGCTGGAGTTCTCCATGTACATCACAAAGGAATCCTTGGCGCAACAAGGGGGTTATGGATTTGCATTGAAAGGTCCCCAGCATGACGAGGCCTGGCTGATTTTCATCGATCAGGTCCATGGGGAGCTTCCCACGTTTGAGACGAAAGCGGCGGCACTGAAGTGGTTTCCGCTTGTCCGCACCTGGTTTAATGCTGTTGGATTGTGCAAGTTGCCTTGGATCGATGTCCGTCACCCTGATGCAGCACAAACCGAAAACCCTTCCCAGAATCTGCCGAGCCTTGAGTACTATGTCCAATATCTCAATGCCACGACCGGTTCAAAGAAAACAGTTCAGGATATCCTGGATGATTCTGAGCGGCTTCAATTGCTTCAAAAAATGATTAATTTGAAACATGGCAAGGGAACAAGGGAAAGTGATCAGATCCCCCTCCGCGCCATGGGACCGGTATACTTTAATGAATACGAAGCAAGAGCAGAGTATTATGACAACTGGTTGAAAGAAGAGGTGGGAGAAGAGGCATTGCCTGATGATCCTGCCGCAAGACATGAGATGCTTATGGTATTGAGGCAAAAAGCCTATCAAAAATTGTGTGACAGTGTGTATGCTGCTAAGGGTTATACACTAGATGGGGTGCCTCTGCCTGAAACCCTGGAGAAGTTGGGCGTATTGGACAATCAGGCCCTCGATTTATTAAACGAGATGGGGCTCGGTTCCAAAAAAGATAGACTTGTTTCCAATTAGTATTCGTTGTATAGGGGAACTTAGTTCGCTTCACTCACAATTGGAATACTGGAATTCTGGAGTAATGGAATAATGGGTCTTGGACTCCGGCTTGTAGACCCCACTACTTGAGAGGTGATTGTAGGAATAGTTTATTGGAAGATCATATAGAAAAAACACGTTATAGATAAGATGTTTACTACTAAACCATATCACCAAAGGCGTGTTTACATCATTCCATTATTCCACCATTCCATAATTTCAGGTATAGGGCAAGGACTCAAAACACAGATAAAACTCCTTGATTATAATAAGTTATACAACATCTAAGAGGTTTAAATATGGTCGTATCTGTACATTTTCTTGGCCTCCAACGTAAATTAGCTGGAGCTCATAAGATAAATATACCGCTTTTGGAAGAATCACGGGTAAATGATCTTTTGTGTTATTTAGAGGAACAATACCCCGACTTGTCCCTAAGTGGTGATGATTTCATTGTCTCGGTAAACGACCGCATGTCCGAACCGGATCAGGTTTTAAAGGCCAATGATAATATTGCCATCGTCCCCCACATCGGCGGTGGATAAAAAGCAAAGGCTCCACGCCCAGAGGACATTACTTTGAAGCAGTAACCCGGGGGGTGGAAGAGGCAACACCCTATAGAATGTAAAAAATCGAATCTCGAAATCCGAAATTCGAAACAATATCAAATGACCTAAATCCAAATGACCGAAACTGCTCTCTGCGACATCAGGTTTCGAGACCGCTACTTGGTGTGTTTGTTTCTGTCATTCGAACATTATTGCTTTGAATTTGTTTCGGATTTCGATATTCGGCCCGCCCTGGCGCGACTTTATTGGGCATAGCTATTTGTCACTTAGATGTATACGAATGATAGTTATACATCGAATCAAATGAATTCAGGTCTGGGCCAGGGATTTCGAATTTAAACAAATTGTATCATCGTTCTCTGCAGAGCTAATTTATATCCATGGGTGCGATATTCCTTTTTGAAAGACGAATACCCTAAAGGAGGTTCTAATCATGTCAGAAAAGGTCATTATTTATGGAAAGTCCGGTTGACCCTATACATCCGACGCCAGGTCGGCGTATGGAGATGATGCTCAATATATTGACGTGAAAGCTGATAAGGGCAACCTAGAAGAGATGCTCAAGCATTCCAAAGGGGTCAAGGAGGTCCCGATCATCGTCATAGGAGATAAAGTAACTATAGGACATGGGGGGACATGAGGCGTGTAGGGATCACCGTGCGTGATTCGTTGACAAACTCAATCCTAATCAAGAGGGTCTTACACTGCGTCATTGGAACTTATATGAAGCTCCTTGAGAGGGATGAGGCCCTTTGAAATACACGTCCAATAATCGAGGCATGAAGTCTCGTATTGTTTTCTATCCGGATCTGATAATTGAAGTCATGAAGACTGAGAGGGAAATGAAATAGTCCCATCAGATTTCGTGACTTTTTTTTCGTCCTTGTCAAAAATACTTCCCTGCTTGCAGTAAGCAGGTAGAGATAATCGAACGTCGTGTAAACGACCAACCCGAAAGAAAAAGCGAGGCGAAAGCGAGTTTTTGCTATGCACATTTCAGAAGGGGTGCTCACGGCACAGGTTCTCGGAACTGGGATGGCCTTAACGGCTGTGGGCACGGCAATTGGATTAAAGAAAGTTGACTATGATCGAATACCTCAAGTGGCTATTCTGTCAGCCGCTTTTTTTGTCGCCTCGTTGGTCCACGTACCGATCGGACCAGCCAATGTACATCTTATATTAAATGGGTTGATGGGGGTCTTTTTGGGATGGGTCGCCTTCCCTGCAATTCTGGTCGGTCTGATCTTACAAGCCTTACTTTTTCAATTTGGGGGGCTGACAACACTGGGAGTCAACACTGTGATCATGGCCTTTCCCGCAGTGATCTGTTTCTATGCTTTTAGATACGGGATCCGCAGCAGAAAACCGGTTGTTTCGATATCCTTTTCCTTCTTGTGCGGTTCGGGGGGAATTCTCCTTGCCGGTCTTCTATTGGCTTTTTCCCTGGTTTTTGCCGGAGATCATTTCATAGGGGTTGCCAAGTTGGTGATTATTGCCCATTTGCCTATCATGGTCATAGAGGGCCTCGTCACCGCGTTCGCCGTTAAATTTCTTAAAAGAGTCAAACCGGAAATGCTGGAGGCGGTTTATGCCCGGTAGAATGATCAATATCAAACGCAGGAAAATCTGCCTTTGCCGGCAAGTTAAGACAGGTCCGGTCTTGCCGATTGCCCTGATTCTATTTTTTATTGTGGTTCCATGGGCCAATGCCCATGGCATCGATATAATGGCTTGGGTGGAGGGAGACAGGGTTCTCACTGAAAGTTATTTCAGCCGGAAAATTAAAGTCATAGATGGACACATTAAGGTCTATGGTCCATCCGGTGAGCAGCTCATGGAAGGAAAGACCGATGCGAATGGGATATTTTCTTTTAAGATTCCACAGGAAACGGATCTGAGGATTGTCCTTGAATCCGCCATGGGACACAGGGCAGAATACGTCCTTAAAGCGGATGAGATCATGGGGAAGTCCTTGAGTAAGATCCGGAAGAAGAGGGGCCCCGGTTTTTATGAAGTAATGGCAGGGATCGGGTTAATCCTGGGGCTCATGGGCCTCACACTTTACCTCAGAAACAGAAAGAAGAAGTCAGCAACTTCCTCTAAATGAGTCCAGAGCAGATAGCCCGAACCTCCTACCGTTCAGTTTGATGATTACTGTTCACCGCTCACTGTTTACCGTTTACTGTTCACCGTTTACCATTCACCCTAAGTTTTATGTTCATGCGGGTAATCCCCATAAGTGTGTAGATGTGCATGGCGATGCAGATGGAGTTCTTTGTCTAGTTGGATCTTCCCCGCCTCCATAGAATAAACAGCCGATGTGGTCTCAGAAAGAAAATCAAATTCATGGGATATGACGATGTAAGAAAGATCGAGATTGGAGAGGGCCTCAGTTAGCCTTGATTTTGTGGTGTCATCGAGGCCTGACGTCGGCTCATCAAGCAGCAGGATTTCAGGCTTCATAGCAAGGACCGTCGCCAGGGAGACCAGTCTTTTTTCTCCCCCTGAAAGCTTGTAGGTAATCCTTTCTTCAAATCCTTCCAACCCAAGGGTCTTCAAGGTTTGTTTAGCGATGTCTATTGCTTCCTGTTTCGACCTTCCCAGATTTAAAGGCCCGAAAGCCACATCTTCGAGGACCGTCGGGCTAAACAATTGGTCGTCCGCATCCTGAAAAAGCAGACCGATTTTTTGTCGAATCAAACCAAAATCTTTCTCTTCTATCATCTGATTCCCGAAGATTTTTATTTTACCGGAAGCAGGCTTCAAGAGCCCCATAATGATGTGGAATAGGGTGGTTTTACCGCTCCCATTAGGCCCGATGAGGCCAATTTTATCTTTGGCATGAAATTGAAAGCTTAGATTATTCAGGACCGGTTCGCTTCCGGAATATGAAAAATGGATATTTTCTAAGTTGATGAGTGCCATATTAGAATCATCTCCAAAATAGTTGTTTTATTTATTAAGCCAAAGGGCTCAAGTAGTTGCGGAATCGAATGGAATCGATGCCCAAAGGGCTCAAGGGTTCGTGCCCGCCACAAAGACGACGGGCAGGGATTCGAGGGGTCAAGTGTGCGGATAGCATAATTGATAGAACATTGAACGTAAAATGCAGATCCATCTTCTCTGAAGGTTCGGGTTCAATTTGAAATCCCATTTTCGCGTGAAGAAAAGATAAACTTAACGCTATTGGGAAATTGCTTAAAGCACAGGTGGAATCATCAAAAAGCAACCACTTGAATCCTCGAATCCAGCCCGCCGTTTTGTGGCGGGCCGACCCCTTTCTTTACATGAACCATTGTAGTAGCGCGATTCCGGATATCCCGATGAGCATTAAAAACATAACAATAATATCGGTGGTCGTTAACTCGAATTCCCTTAGGTCGTAAAATTTACCCCGAAAGCCACGACAGAGCATAGCAGCACGAACCCTCTCTGCCCGTTCGTAACTCTTGACGAGCAACATACCCACCAGATAGGCATAAGTCCTGTATGTGTGGAGATTATTGCCCGGATGAAAGCCGCGGATTTTTACGGCCTTGATCAGACGGCGGTATTCTATGTTTATCACATGGATGTAACGGTAGGTTAAAAAAATCAAATGTACAATCTTGGAAGGGACGCACAGGTCAGCCAAGGCCCTGCCCATCGTAAAAACGGACATGGTGGCCATCAGAGCCATAAGAGCAAGGATGATGGTATTGGATTTCAACGTAATCAAGGCAACGGAAAGGATCCCCGCCTTCGTAGCAATCAAAGGCCCTATGGAAAACAAAGGGGGTCCCTCAGTCGTAAAGGGGAGCATCAACCAAAGAAAGAAAACAAAGCTGTTGACGATGAGAAGCCTATAAAAAACCTTTTGAATAGGAAGCCTTGCGAGGAAGGCGAAGAATAGGGCGATCAAGAGGGCCGGAACTAAAGCCAGGAAACGATCGGATACGGCAACTACAATCGAAAAAACCCCTGCAACAATTGACCTGATCCTTGGGTCGAGACGGTGGATGACCGAGTTACCTGCAATGAATCCTTCTTCAAGCACCTAAATCAACCTCATGTCTTTATTTAAACATCGAAAACCTGGTTCTGCTGCCAGTATGGGGTTCAACGGCTTTGCGTTAATAATTAAACCCGCTCCAAATCCGAAGCACGAAATCCGAAACAATATCTAATGACCAAAACCCAAATGACAGAAACCATGTTAATCTTAACAACGTGAATGAGAATTTGTTTTGGTCATTTTGGCGTTTAAAGATTTAGGATTTGTTTCGGATTTCGACATTCGTATTTCGAATTTTTTCCAACAGGATAGCCATAACTCATGTACTTTGGGCTTATTTCAAGTTGGGTCTTCTGGCTCGGATTGTCCCCCTGGATCGTTCCCTTCGAGAATTTTCAATTTGGCCTCAATGAGTTGTTTGTGGGTAAGCCGGAGCAGATTGGCCATTTTATGAAGCAGGTAATCTTCATGCTTATCCAGAGTCCCATCAGTATAGGCCAGCTGCCAAACCATTTCTATTATCCGAATTTTTTCCTCCAGGGAATAGTTTTGATTAATGAGGTTCGTAAACTGCCACAAATCGATGCTTCCCTTTAATTCCTCTTTGGCGGCTTTCATGAGTTCAGCGACGGCTTCCGAGGATAAGCCATGGTCTTCTTTCAGCGTTTGGATGATCTGCTCTTTTTCTGAATCGTTGAATTCACCATCTATATGAGCCATTTCCAATAAAAGAGCACAGGTCGCGACACGGACATCATGGGATGACCCATTGCTTCGCTCAGGGATAGGACTTATATTTTCTTTGCTGAAAAATTTTTTTACCAGTTCGATCATTTTTATTCGTTCACCTTTTTTTGAATATGGTCAATAGCTTTTCTTATTCTCTCCAAGACTTTTTCTTTTCCGAGGACGTTCATCACCTCAAAAATGCCCGGACTTGCTGTTTTGCCGGTGAGGGCCACCCTTAAAGGTTGGGCGATCTTGCCCAGCTTGATCTGTTTTGCATCCATAAAGGCAATGAACAGCTCCTCCAGTCCTTTTTCAGTAAAATCGGTCCATTGTTCGAGGCGACGACGAAGATCCTCCAAAAGATCCAGGAACGCAGGTTTTAAAAATTTTTGATCGCCCTTTTGCTCGTAGCTCATATCCTCCTGAAAATAAAAAAGTGCCCCTTCCGCCATTTCTAAGAGCGTTTTGCATCTGATTTTCAGGGTGTCTACAGCTTTTGCGACTAGATTAGGATCCGGATCTTTGATGCCCAGGCGGTCCAGGAAAGGCAGTAATGCCTTCGCAAGGGAGAGGGTTTCCGCCTCCTTAATGTAGTGGGCATTGAGGTCAAGCAGCTTCTCTGCATTAAAAACGCCGGCAGCCTTACCAACATTTTCTAAAGAGAATTTTTCTATGAGTTCATCTAGAGTAAAAATCTCCTGGTCACCATAGGACCAGCCGAGTCGGGACAGGGCGTTGATGAGGGCATGGGGAAGGTAACCCATATCTCTATAAGCTAACACAGACGTTGCCCCATGGCGTTTACTCAATCTTGCCTTGTCCGGTCCGAGGATCAATGGGACATGGGCGTAATCCGGCAAAGATTCACTAAGTGCCTGGTAAATGAGAATCTGGCGTGGCGTGTTGTTGACGTGATCATCCCCTCTGATTACATGGGTAATTCCGAGGGAAATGTCATCAGCGACCACTGCCATATGATAGGTAGGGCTCCCGTCCGATCGTTTCAGGATGAGATCATCGAGTTCATCGTTATTAAAAGAGATGGACCCTTTTACCAAGTCTTTGAGGTGGGTTTTCCCCGTAAGGGGGGATTTCAGCCTCACCACGGAACCGGCTTCCGGTCCGAGGCCCAATTCACGGCACGTCCCGTCATACTTGGGTTTCAATCCTCTCGATTTTGCCACCTCGCGCTTTTTCTCCAACTCTTCAGGGGTGCATTGACAGTAATAGGCCTTTCCTGAGGAGAGAAGACGATCAATAAACGCATCATAAATCGGGGTCCTTCGAGACTGAAAATAGGGTCCTTCATCCCAGTCCAGGCCGAGCCATTCCATAGATTCCAGGATGGCCTGGGTGGCCTCCTCCGAGGATCTGGCCTTATCCGTGTCTTCAATTCTGAGAATAAACTTTCCGCCATTCTGCTTCGCGAGGAGCCAATTGAAGAGGGCGGTTCTGGCACCACCGATATGAAGGTACCCCGTAGGGCTTGGTGGAAACCGGGTCACGATTTTTCCTTGTGTCATGCTTAATTGTGCCTCTTTGAAAAGTGATGAAATCTTCATAATAAGGAGTCAATGGAGTCTAACACAGGGCAGGAGGGGAGACAAGTTTCAATTGCTCTTGTCGGTTCGCTACCTGAAGAGGGTGCCCGAACCGAGCACTTTGGATTCTTTCCTTGAAATATTTCTTGTTTTATAGGAGCATATACAATCTAAGTCCTCTATCTCCTCAATGCCAATCGTTCTTTGAGGCAAAGAAAATCATTACCAATAGCTGATCAGCAAGGTGAAAACTATGAAAATAAAGGTCGAAAGTGAGCAAATCATCAAGGCTGTCAAGAAATTGAACGGAATTGAGATTTTATTGGAAAATCCGGATGATGCAAAGGAGGCTATGGACCTCATTTCCAGCAAGTCGGATTTGTTCGAAGGAGAGGACCATGACAAGCCGAAAGATGTCACTGTTTCTTCTTACCAGGAATACAAGACTTCGGCCGTCGATTATAAGATGATCTTTTTGCTGGAATTCCAGTTCGAGGAAGAGGTTTCATCTGAAAAAAAAGTTTCCTACATCAAATCATTACAGGAATTCTTTGCCAAGATCTGATTTTTTCAAGGTTCCTGTTCAGATTAATATAGAAGCCATCTCAAAAATAGAAAAATAGTTCGAGGTCAAGGACGGCGAAGCATCGTAACTGGAGGAATATATGTAAATATTTCGAGGATTACGATTCAAGCCGGACGAAGAGATCGGGCTATTTGGCATTTTTGAGATGGCTTCTAATCTCCCCATATCCCACCATCTTCAACCTGGGAAGAACAAAAGGTTCTCAATTGCCAGGAAATAAATCCCTAAAAGAAATAAAGGTAATCGCCTACTCCGGCTATAAAGCAAATGAGAGGCCTCTGCGATTACGCATAGATGAAAAGGATTTAGAGGTCGAACAGATTATTGACAGGTGGTATGGGGTGGACCATGATTATTTTAAATGTCTTGCTAATGACGGACAGGTCTACATGCTGAAATGGCACCGAACCCATGACCAATGGTTCCTCTTACCTGGCCCAAAGTAGGTGACGGGTTTTCATGCATTTTTATCTAAGTTATTCTGTCGTATAAACCCAATTGTAATTAATGGGCCTCAATGCCGGAGAACTGCTTTTTGGATGGAGAAATTCGTCTCTGAGCTTGAGCCAGTTATAGGCGGAGTCTAGTCTCCTCAACTTTCCGCTCTCCGGAGGTGTGGAATGAGGTGTATGGGTGTAAACGGCTTCGGAAATACCGACATAGTAATCAACGGCCGGATAGAGATAGGCTGTTTTAAAGGTAGCAGAGTCCATTCCCTCTCTCTGGGCCAGGGCTATAATTTGGCTGTCATCGAGCTTAATAAGAAAGAATTTTGAAACATTCCTTTCCGAATATTTAATCATCGAGCGGGCCTCGGAACTGGAAATGAATATGGTGGAGATAAAATCCATTTTCCTTAACAATTGAGCTGCAATAAGGCCTGCAGTCCTTCGACCACCCACACTGTGATGACTACCGTAATATTCAAAGAGTTTATTTTGGAGGTTATGCCCGTGTTTATCACCCTTTTCATAGAGATTGTGTTGTAGATACCTAAGCCAGATTGCAAGATCTTCTGCAGCGTTCGAAATCGGCCAGTCGATTTTCACATGGAAGTGTGTTAGGGCATACCGGTTTTTCTTTTTTACGGTGGGGTCCTGTTGAATCAACAGCGCGTAGTCCACATTCAGGAGACTATCGACAAACTCGAGAAATCGGGGTTTATCAAAGTAGCGGAGATTTTGATTGAAATTTTTATATAATGTGAGGTCAGATAAATAATCGACATTTTTTTTGACCAGTTTATTGTCAGGGAAAAAACGGATATAATTCTTTAATTCAGGACTAATGACCCCTTCACAGAAGATAACGAGAAAGGTGTTGAACAACTCTGATTCCCTTTCCATTCTTTTCGATTTGGGCTTGAGTTCACGTTTCTCAGGGAAACGGTACTCTACGCCGTGTTTCAGATAATTGTAAAAAGAATCGATGAGGGAAATCTTCATCAATCTCATTTCAAGGGCATCTCTTAGGATTTCATAGAGAGAGCGACGAGTTTTTTCGAAATAGTTAAGCCTTTCCCTGTAGGTCCACATAGGATGTTATCTCAAGCGAAAAGGTTTTCGGTGGCTCATTCCATCTGACACTGGTTGAGGAAAGAGTGATATTTTCGAAATATATCAATGAATTGCCATAACTGTCAATAAAAAAGGGGAAATTAGATTGAATATGTGTCATTAAACGCCATTTCTTGCTGTTGACGTGAAAAAGCCAGAATATATCGTGTCTTTTGAGGGATCAAAGAGCAATGGGAGGTTTCGGGGTGTGAACTCAGAATCACCTTAGCTTTTTCATTAGATGATCCCCGTGCGGAAGCACGGGGATCATCAGGGGTCAAAGAACCCTTTTTCTATAATTGACATGCAGATTCGAAACTGCTTAAATCCGATTAAAAGAAGATTTTTCAAGTCATTCGAAGATCATGTGTTTTGTCAGGACAGGGCTTGATTCCGACTAACAACGGGTTTTTATGAATAGAACCAAGAAAGGGATTCCTAAATGATAGAGACCCTTTATCAGACTTTGGAAGGGATTGGTTACACCCATCCGCTCCATCCCCCAATGGTCCATTTGCCGGTTGGGCTCATTTTAGGGGCATTTCTGTTCTTACTGATTGCACAAATTTTCCTGAGACCGGGCCTTGCCAAGACCGCCCGCCACTGCATGGTCTTGGCCTTGGTTTCTCTCATCCCTGCAATACTTCTCGGGCTCATGGATTGGCAACATCGCTTCGGGGGTGTCTTGCAGTTCCCCATCATCATGAAGCTCATATTGGCCGGCGCGCTCTTGGTTCTCGTATGTGTGTCTATTGTTCTCGGCCGCCAGGACGAAGTTCGGTCCTTAAAACATCTGGTGGTCTACGCTCTTTGCACATTGACCGTCAGCGGTATCGGTTATTTCGGCGGGGAGATAGTTTACGGAAAAAACAGTGTACAAACCAGTGCAGAGGCCGGCTTGGTAGGGGAGGGCGCAGCCGTTTTTCAACAGAAATGTGCGGCCTGCCACTTTACGGATAAAACGGACAACAAACTCGGCCCCGGATTGAAGGGACTATTCAAGAAACAAAAGATGGCATCTAGCGGTCTGTCAGTATCAGAATCCAATATTCGAGCGCAGTTAAAGACACCCTTCCGCGCTATGCCCCCTTTTGCAGATCTTCCGCCGGATAAGATGGACGCCCTGATCGAGTATTTAAAAACCCTGTAGGGTTGAACACCCCGACCAAAGGTCGAGGCCTGCTGTCCGGCTGAGAATCTCTTTCGGCCGAACAGCCATATCCTTGACCCTTTTGACCCTTGGGATCGTGAGCTGAGATTGCAGCCCGAAAGATGACTGAATTGAGCAGGAGAAAATATGTTTTCCTCTAGAATGAAAAGACTAAATCCATATATCCCAGGGGAACAGCCTCAGGACAGAAAATATTTAAAACTTAATACAAACGAAAACCCATATCCGCCTTCACCAAGGATCGAGGAATTCCTAAAAGAATTCGATATTGGAAAATTAAGACTCTATTCGGATCCTTTATCTGTTCGTCTTCGTGAAAAAATTGCACAGAAGTATGAAGTAAAAAAGGAACAAATTTTTATCAGCAACGGGTCTGACGAAGCCCTCTCGTTCTGTTTTTATGCCTTTTTTGACAGTACCCATGGGCCATTATTGTTCCCGGAATTTACTTATAGTTTTTATCCCGTTTACTGTGATTTCTATGGGATTGCTTATGAGAGGATTCCTCTCGACAACCAATTCTCAGTGAACGTTGAAGCGTTTCTCAAAAGGCCGAAATCCTGCGGTATCATTTTTGCCAACCCCAACGCTCCAACCGGCATTTGTTTGCCTATAGAAAATGTAAGAGAGCTCCTCGAAAACTATCCCAGAGAAAATGTTGTGCTAATAGACGAAGCTTACATTGATTTTGGCGGAGAAAGTGCTGTTAGGCTGATTCAGGATTTTAAAAACCTCCTCATTGTCATGACATTTTCAAAAGGCATGTCTCTTGCCGGTCTCAGATTAGGCTATGTCATCGGTCACGAAGATCTCATCGATGCACTTTTTACGGTTAAGGATTCTTTTAACTCTTACCCGGCTGACATGCTCTCACAATCAATCGGGGAGATCTCTATTTCTGATGATGCTTATTATAGAACCATTAGGGAAAAAGTCATTTCAACCAGGGACTATTTCGGATTAGAACTTGAAAAACTCGGGTGGCATGTCCTTCCTTCTAAGGCAAATTTCCTTTATGCAGAAAAAAAAGGGGTTCCTGGAAAAGAAATCTATCTGACGCTTAAGGAGAGAGGCATCTTGGTAAGGCATTTTGATATTGCTGGGATCGAGGATTTTGTTAGGATTACTGTTGGAACGAGGGATGATATGTCAAGGTTTATTGAAGAGGTCAAAGAGTTGTATTAACTCCTCGTTTTGCAGTGAAAAATCGCGACGAAGGCGTCACCCTTTTCATCTTCGGCAGAAGGCCACAGAACTGGGAACAATGTCTTCTGCGAGTTCTAAATAGATGCCGGAGGGACAAAGACCTTACAAATTTTCATCATTGACACTAACCCAAAAATATCCTATAATTCCATACACATAAAAGGAAAAATTATCGGGTCTATTTCTCCCTGCATCAATTCTCATCAGGGGAAATGGGACCTTGTCCTTTTGTGACGATGCTATTCCTGGAAGGATTGCATTTTTTATGGGTAAAACAAAGAACCCAAATGAAGTGGAACAGGAAAGTTTTTCCGATAGTCTAGAATTATTTGATAGCCTTTTTCAAGAAGAACTCGAAAGTGGAACCAACAAGCAGGTCCCGCCTAAAAGAACGACTGCCCAACCGAGGCCACCGTCTA
>JAQYVK010000494.1 GCA_030145585.1 Desulfatiglandales bacterium
CATAACAATAGCTAAAGTTCACTTTGTTATAGTAATTGCCAGAAATATGTTCCGATTAGCCTTTTTATTAAATCCCCCTGTCCCCCTTCACGCGGCGCAAGCGCCTGCGCTGCGCGTGTCAAAGGGGGAACTTATGAAGGCTTGAAGCATTATCAGCACACCTATGGCTGCAATGAGTAATGCCGGAGTGTAAGCATTCCCCCCTTTTCAAAAAGGGGGGCTAGGGGGGATTTTATACTGTCGCACACCCATCCAATCGGAACATATTTATGACATCAGCTATAATCAAGCCAATCTCCTTGACTTGATCCATCCCATTATCTTAAATTGTCAATAGTACACTGTCCCAGCATTCTGAACTTTTGCTTTCGCCTGCCCACCAGCAACGGGCCGTATGGCGCGACAAGTCGCCGCGCTAAGGGGCTGAAAGAATTAAAACATAAAAACAGAAATGGAAAAGGAGGAATTTATGGCTAAAGATCGAGTACTGGTTAAAATTCAGGCAGAGATGGGAGATGAAGATGCCTATTTTAGAGAACAAGACGAAAAAATAATAAAGAACCGCAGGGAGAATGCGGCCCGTGAGGCAACCACCAAATACCGCGACGAACATCAAAATCACTGTTTTCGGTGCGGCACAGAGAGCTTGGTTGAAGTCGACCGGGGAGACATCAAGATCGACATATGTGTAAATGAAGACTGCGGTGCGGTTCATTTGGACCCAGGGGAGCTGGAGCAAATCCTGAATGATAAAAAAGGTGTTTTCGCAATCAGAAAATCTCTCTTCGCTGTTTTCAAAAAATAGATATTAAAATTCCCACAGAAGGGATTGTGGATGTGATCCCGTCGTTAAGTGTCATGTGATATGATGACTCCAACCAACAAGCGGGTGCAGGGTGTTGCTTACACAATACTCTTGATCATGGGCCTGGTGGCTTTCATCGCGCTGTATTCGGACATTTCCAACTTTATCTCCTCCGAGGAGAGCTCCCGAGGCCTGGGATTGGAAATTACTGACATAAAAGTCGTAGACGATGAAAACCCACGCGCCCTTATACGTTTAAAAGTGCGGAACGGTTATCGTTTGGAACTTAAACTTGACCGGTATATGTTCGATCTCTATCTTGGCAACAAATTCATAGGCAGCAACGGAAGCATGTATCTGGGAACGGATCCAAACGTGGATCCCTTATTTTATATTAAATCACAGGTGGTCAAGAAGGTCCTTAAACCAGGACAAACCATCGACCTAACAGTGACACTATATATCTATCCCGGGCAAATTAATATCGTGAGACAAGCTCAGAGTGCTGGGGCATCGACCTGGCGTGGAAAGGCAAGCGTGACTATTCTACTGCCCTATTATAAAGAGGAAACTCATCTCAGGTTGGGTGCCGTGTATAAGGGATAAGATCATGGTTCGAATGATAAGACAATGGACAGGGACCCTTGCCGTGACGGCCATCCTGGCATACGCCGGTACTGTCTCTTTTACTGCCATAAAAAACACCGCTATGTGGGAGGTCAATACGGTCTGGTTGGGCGCCTTCGCTCTCATTTGTGGCGCTTTACTCGTCATAATCTCTGAAAATTCCTTCAGATCTATGATTATAGCGTCAGTGCTGGCGACCGTTACTGTCGCTGGGTTGTGGAGCTATATTCTGTGGTCCTCTCTGGGGGGGCACATATCTTATTTCAACCTTCTCAATTCCAACCTTTGCATGGCATATGTTTATCCCATAAGTGCAGTGGTCGCCATCATCAGCATACCCTTAGGACTCATCGGCATCATATTTACGAAGTTGATTTTGGGGAGGGATTGATCCCAGTGCCGGGTTATGTTGTAGAAATTGTTGTTAATAGAGAAACTTGAACATTGGAGAACCTTAGTGTCAAAGGATTCGAGGATTCAAGGGGTCAAGGATTCAAGGAGTTACTAAAAAAGACCTTACCCACCATAGTAACGACGTGTTAATATCGAAGGAAAGAAAACTTCATAATTCAACATTTAGTGTTTAAAATTTGTTTTTAAAAGCACTTGAACCCTTGACTCCTTGAATCCCCGAATCCACTTATTATTAAGATTCAAGCCGGACACGGAGATCGGGCTGTTAGGTATTTTTTGAATTACTTCTGATAAATAAAGAGGAGACCAATCATGTTCAGGCCAATCGTATTTAATGAAGACGTTTGTGATGGGTGCAACTTATGCGTTGAAGTCTGCCCCTCGGACTTATTCGAGCGAAATCCCGTGAAGGGCAAACCCCCTATTGTAAAATACCCTGAGGAATGCTGTTACGATGGGGCCTGCTGGTTGCGTTGTCATCTTCGTGACGAGGGGGCCATAAAAGTGGTTCCCCCTCTGCCGGTGAGGGTGTCCATTCTCAGAGGGGAGCAATAATAGCAAGCCGACTTAGACCAAATTAGGGAAGGAGAAATCATGACTGTGAAAAATGAAGTCATTCCAATAGAGACGGATGTTTTGATAATCGGTGGCGGCTTGGCAGGTTGTATGGCCGGAATCAAGGCCGCAGAATCCGATGTGTCTGTAACGATAGTAGAAAAGGCGGATACGAGGGCCAGTGGTTGTGCCGGCACAGGGGTCGATCACTTATGGGCCTATATTCCCCCTGTCCACAAAAAAATGGGTTACTCCATCGAGGATTTGGTTGAAAGCCATATCAAAGGGATCGCGCGCGGTTTCATAGACCCTGAGTTGCTTCACTTCATTGCCCGTGAAAGCTACAACCGGGTTCTTGACCTCGAAAGTTTCGGCCTGAATTTCAGGTTTGAAGACAGCAAACTGCCCGAAAAATTCAGGGTCGTCACACAGTTCCACAGCCTCCCCTCCACCCTCAACTTTGATGGAAGGGACGTGAAAGTCCACCAGACCAGGGAAGCCAGAAAGCGGGGCGTCAACATCATTAACCGGGTCACCATGATTGAACTGTTGTCCTCTCCCGATGGCCATATTTCAGGCGCCTTAGGCGTGGGAACACGCGATGGAAAGATTTATTTTTTCAAAGCCAAGGCCGTGGTCACCTCCACGGGCAGGGTAAACCGGATCAGCCGCAGCCAAACAGGCGTCTGGGGCAATACCCGGTTACCCGCATACGAGACCGGGGATGGGCGGGCCATGGCCTTCCGTGCCGGGCTGCCTGTTATCAACATGGAGTTCCTCTCACCCTCCAATTTTGCCATTGGGAACTTTGAACTCAATCTGGGCGCACCCAGGAATACCACACAACCGGCGGGTTCGGTCGTTGACGGGGATGGAGAGGTGCTCGTGCCCAGGACCCATTTTTACGATCCTGATAAATTGGGCAAGGAAAAGGTGGATGTCGCAGATGTGTTACGGGATCAATTGGAGACCCGTCCGCGCACGCATCGGGATTATTTTGCAATCTATAACAAGGGGGAAGGTCCTTTTTATCTGGACCTGACCGGAGGAACCGAAGAAGAGATAAAGTATATCGAGTGGTCTATCAGTCATGAAGGCAAGGGTTCATATTTTTTGGATTATTTGAAAAATCAGGAACACTTTGATTTCAGCAAGGATAAGTTGGAGTATCTGCCCAACAGCCGGGAAATGGCGGGTACTGCCTCTTCCGGCCTTGTGGTGAACAAGGATCTGGAAACGGATATCAAAGGTTTATTTGCCGCCGGGGATGAGGTGGGCGGATTGCCCTGGGTTTGTGCCCCTGGTGCCGTCACCATGGGCTGGCACGCGGGTGAAATGGCTGCGAGAGAGGCCATGAATCAGAAATCTTTCATTGACATCGACGAAAATAAACTGGACGCCTTCAAGGAACTCTGCGGGAACATGGTTGAGAGCAAGGACGGGCTTCACTGGCGAGAAGTGGAGTTGGCCGTGCAAAACATTGTGGATCATTACGCAGGAAATGAGCGAGCAGAAAAGATGTTATTGCGGGCGATAGACCGGTTGAAAGACATCAAGGAGAACGTGACCTTCAGGGCGGAAAATCCTCATGAGTTGGGTCGTTGTCTGGAAGTCATGTCTGTCATGGAGAATGCGGAAATGGTCTTGAGGGGTTCTCTAGAGAGAAAAGAGAGCAGGCGGATACCCTTTGGATTCTTTCGAGCCGATTATCCGGAGAGTAACGACGAAGATTACTTTCTCTTCCTAGCCCAGCGCCTGAAAGGCAACGAAGTTGAATTTTCAAAAATTAAAATCAATACA
>JAQYVK010000495.1 GCA_030145585.1 Desulfatiglandales bacterium
GATCTATGACCACGCCCTAAGGGCGTGGTTTTAATTTGTCTGACATCCGTTTGAGACTATAAAAAAGGTGTTTATGGAGAAAGACCTCAACCAAGAAGCCATGCTCAACGACATCGTTTCCCGGCTTCCCGCCTTTGGAAAGGAAAGGGGAAATCTTATCCCCATCCTCCAGATGATCCATGAAAGGCATGCGTTCCTCCACCCCGATGCCATAAAAATGGTCGGGGAATATTTGGAGATGGCCGAGTGTGAGGTTTATGGTGTGGCGACGTTCTATAACCAATTTCGTTTTCATCCGCCGGGGAAACATCCCATAAAAGTTTGTCTGGGTACGGCCTGCCATGTCCGGGGCAGTGATATTATCCTCGAAAATTTTGAAAGAAAGTTAGAAATACATGAAGGTGAAACGACACCCGATCTTGAATTCAGCATAGAGCGGGTCGCCTGTGTAGGTTGCTGCGCTCTGGCACCCGTGGCCGTGGTTGATGAAACCCTCCATGGTCACATGGCCCCCAGCAAGGTGGAAGGGCTCATTCTTGGTTTTGAGATAGAAAAAGAGAAAGAGGAAAGAGAAAAGCGGAGACATGAGTCAGGACAATCGTGAAAAGATAAACCGTCTCTTTAACACCATACGAGATGAGGCTCAAAGAGATCGGGATGCCTTCAGGGAGATGTCCCTCCCAATAATACACATTGGCATGGCCTCCTGCGGCATCGCCTCCGGCGCCCTGGAGACAAAAACGGCCTTCGAAGAAGCTCTCACCGAACGGAAAATAGACGCCCGTATCCATCCAGTCGGTTGTATTGGTCATTGTTATGGGGAGCCGGTCGTCATCATTGAAAATCCGGGTTTCCCTCCTATATTCTATCACCAGGTGACCCCGGGTAAGGCAAGAATGCTTGTAAAGTCCTTCTTGGAAGAAGGGGACCCCCTTTTCGAGCACCTCCTCGGAGCCATGGAGGAAAATGATCTGATTCCTTCAGTTAAGGAGTTCCCCCGTTTCAACCAAGAGACACGTGCGGTGATGGAAAAATGCGGACTGATTGATCCGGAGGACATTGATGACTACATCGCGGGTGGAGGCTATTCAGCCCTCGTCAAGTCCCTCCAGCTATCGCCGGCAGACGTCATCAAGGAAATTCAAGAGGCCGGCCTGAGGGGAAGAGGCGGAGCGGGATTTCCTACCGCCCGAAAGTGGACGCTCGCAATGGCTGCCGAAGCTGGGGAGAAAATTGTCATATGCAATGGGGACGAAGGGGACCCTGGGGCTTACATGGATCGAACCATTCTGGAGAGCAACCCGCATCAGGTCCTGGAAGGCATGGCCATATGTGCCCACGCCATCGGTGCCACGAAAGCCATCATGTATGTCAGGGCCGAATACCCTCTTGCGGTGAAAAGGATTGAGAAAGCCATCGGCCAGGCGAATGGCCTGGGACTCTTGGGAAAGGGCATCCTGGGCAGTTCCTTTGATCTAGCGATAGAACTGTTCCAGGGTTCCGGAGCCTTTGTCTGCGGAGAGGAATCGGCCTTGATCCAATCCATCGAGGGAAAAAGGGGCATGCCTCGCCATCGCCCTCCTTACCCGGTACAACGGGGACTCTGGGGCCGGCCTACAGTGGTCAACAACGTAAAGACCCTGGCAGCCGTTCCCCCCATTCTGAATCATGGTCCATCTTGGTATCGGGGGTTCGGGTCAGAACACAGTCCGGGCACCGCTATCTTTTCCGTGGTTGGAGATGTCCTTCATCCAGGCCTGGTTGAGGTCCAGATGGGCGTCCATTTGAGGTCCCTCATTTTTGATGTCTGCGGCGGCATCCCCAATAAAAAAGGGCTCAAGGCGGTCCAGATCGGCGGGCCGTCCGGGGGATGCCTGCCCGAACACTTCTTGGATACACCGATTGATTTTGATGCTCTGACGGAGGCGGGGGCGATGATGGGATCCGGCGGTATCGTCGTTATGGATGAGGATACCTGTATGGTCCATGTGGCCCGGTATTTTCTTGACTTCACTCGAAAGGAATCCTGCGGTAAATGCACCTTTTGCAGAATCGGGACCCATCACCTCTTCAATATCTTGGATAAAATGACCTTAGGGGAAGGCCGTGAGCAAGACCTGGAACTGTTGGAAACCCTGAGTCAAGACATCAAGGATGGGTCTCTCTGCGGGCTGGGTAAAACTGCACCCAATCCGGCCCTCACATCTCTCAGATATTTCAGGGAGGAGTATGAGGCCCATGTCAGAGAGAAACGGTGCCCTGCCGGGATGTGTCGAGCGTTGACGGCCTATTATATTGACTTGGAAACCTGCGCCCGCGGATGTGACGCCTGTGTCGGAAGTTGTCCTGTAGAGGCCATTTTTACGACCAAAAATCGAAAAAAAGGCGTGGATCAGACCCTCTGTGTAAAATGCGGTGAGTGCATGGTCGCCTGTCCTCGTGAGTATGATGCGGTTAAGCGGATCTCCCCACCGGAACTCGCACCTATCGTTGAAAGGCCGCAAGAAAAAACCTGATGGAGTGAACGTGTGATCAAACTGACAGTGGATAACAAGGAAATACAGGCAAAAAAAGGGGCCACCCTGCTTCAGGCCTGCCTTGAAAATGATATCTACATCCCCAATCTTTGTTACCTCGATGATATGAAGGAGCCACCCGCCTCGTGTAGACTCTGCTTCGTTGAAATGGACGGGGAAGGGAAACCGATTGCCTCCTGTACGCTCCAAGTCAAAGCCGGTATGATCATCAGAACCGACACACCTGCAGTCCGAAGGCTACAACGTGC
>JAQYVK010000496.1 GCA_030145585.1 Desulfatiglandales bacterium
TTTATTGTGCAAGATAGGTGCCTAAATGGGCGACAACCCGTTTCAGCGCGCCCTTATTCGTCTCAACATAGGCTGCGGCCTTTCTGCCCATATCATCGCACAATGCCGGATCCATCAGGATTTTTTTCACAGCCTTAAAAAGGTCGTCCGAATCGCTGACCTCTTGACCCCCTCCGCTCTCGACCAGGAGTTGAGTCATGAGGACGAAATCCTCCATATGGGGACCGAAGAGAACAGGATGACCAAAACTGGCAGGCTCAAGCGGATTATGTCCCCCTTGGGCGACCAGACTCCCTCCTACAAAACTCACCTTGCCAATGCCGTAGATCCTCCCCAATTCCCCTATGGTATTAAGGATCAGGACATCATATGACGCGCCATCCTTTGTCAAGTCTGTCTTTAACAGGGACTTGAACCCCATACCAGAACATAAAACCATGATGGAATCAGCGCGCTCTATATTTCTTGGAGCCATAATTAAAAGCAAGCTGGGACGAATAAGCCGGAGCCTCTCATAGACTTCCAGAATGATTTTTTCTTCCCCTTCATGGGTGCTTCCCGCCACCCAAACGATATTTTCGGGCTCCAAATGGAGGGCCTCCGACCACTCATGGCGTTCTTTGTCACCCATGGGTAACCAGTCACTGTCAAACTTAATATTGCCTGCTGTTTTCACGTTTTCCGGAGCGACTCCAATGGACAATATTCTCTTTCTGTCCAGATCCGTTTGCATAAGGCATAATTCAAAAGAGTTGAATAGACGACGGATAAAAAAACGGCATTTATTGTAGGACCTCAAGGTGCGGGGAGAAATACGGCCATTTATTAAAACCGTTTTAATGCCTTTCTTTTTTAAGAGGGAGATCAGCCCAGGCCAGATATCTGTTTCAACGAGGATGAAAAGGGCCGGTTTGATGCATTGGATCAATTTCCCTAAGGACCACCAGAAATCCAGCGGCATCGGCAGGAGCAACCTGACCTCATCTCCAATTTCCCTGCGGGCGATTTCCATGCCCTGTCGCGTCGTCACAGTAAAGATGATATTCTCTTGCGGATATTCCCGCCTAAGGGCTCTAACAAGGGGGATGGCGGAAGTGACCTCACCCACAGAGAGGGCATGTATCCAAATACCCCTCTCCCAGGGTGTTTGGGCAGGTAACTCCAAGAACACCCTATCGATAAAACGCCGACTCCTTATGGCTGAAAAAATAGGCAGACCTAAAAGAACGATCAGGGTCCAGGCACAATGATAAAGAAACAAGGCCATCCCCCATCAGGATGATGAAAAATGCCCGTCTACTGCGTTACACTCATCCCTCGTCATTGCGAAGTACTCCTCATTCCTCGGGATTTCGTAAACCATGTATATGGACATTTTTCATCATCCTTTTAGATTTTTGCGGGAAGTTCAATGATAAATCGGGTTCCACGCGGTTCTCTGTCCTCAACCCGAATATTTCCGTTATGGTCAGTGATGATGGCGTTTACGATGGCAAGACCCAGTCCGGTCCCTTGTTTTTTCGTCGAGAAATAGGGTTCAAAAAGTTGCATTTTGTGGTCTGGGGAAATGCCCCTACCGTCATCCGTCACTTCGATCTTGGCCATCCTGACCTCCCGGATGTAGGATAAATTGATATCTATCTCTCCTTTTCCATCAATAGCATCCAGGGCGTTGTCCAGAAGATTGATCATCACCCTTTTCATCTGTTCCCCATCCACCTTGAATATGGGCACATCATCGGAACCACTAACAACGATATTCACTTTTTTCTGGGCCTCTTTATAGAGGCTTACAGATTCATCGATGATTTCTTTGATATTATTTGGCTGGGGATTGGAGGTTGGCATCCGGGCAAAGCTTGAGAATTCGTTGACCAAGCGTTTTAATTCCTCCACCTGGTTAATGATCATATTCGTGCACTCTTCAAAAACCTTTCCGTCTTGCTTAGCCAAGACATCACCATACTTTTTTTTGAGCCTCTGGGCCGAGAGTTGAATCGGGGTCAGGGGATTCTTGACCTCATGGGCAATGCGTCGGGCCACCTCACGCCAAGCGGCCATTCTCTGGGCCTTCATGATCTCAGTCAAATCATCGAATACAGCCACCAGCCCCAGATATTTTCCCCGGTCATCACGAAGCACAGTTAGTGAGATCAGTAGGGTTAGGGTCTTGTTGCCCACAGAGACTCTGATCTGTCGTTCCAAAAAATCCTTTCTGAAGAGGCTCCTATCTTTTAAAAACTCTCTGATCAAGGTCACATAATCTTTCCCGATAACATCTTTGTAGTGCTTGCCGATAATATTCTTGCCTTTTATTTCCAGCATTTTTTCCGCTGATTTATTGATTGTGGATATCTTCCCGGTCACGTCGGCTGAGATCACCCCCGCTGCAACATTAACAAGAACTGTCTCCATGTAAACCCGTCTCTGTTCAAGTTCAATATTCCCTTTTCTCAGCTCTTCACTCGCTTCTTCCACTTGTCTTTTACTGTTTTTAAGGTCCAAGGTCATGCTGTTGAATGAATTGACCAGAACACCCATTTCGTCTTCCGCTTCCAGATCGATAAAAAAATCGTAATCGCCCGATGCAATCCGATGGGTGCCTTCAGCCAGTTCCTGGATAGGTACCGTGATACCCTTGGACAGGAAAAATCCGAACCATACGGAAGAGAAAAGGATTAAGAGCGTCACAATGGAGAAAGTGATCATGTGTGTCATCTTGATAGGGGTTTTCAACAATTTTATTTGCCTAAATTCGTCAAGGCCCTTGGAGAGGGTGTTTAAGCGATTGACAAAAGCACCCGGAATAAATTTATCCAGTACAACCAGACCGACCACCGCCTTCGACTCGGTCCTAGAGAAGATGGGTACAATTCCGCTGATAAGGTCTCCGTGGGGCGAGGACTGGATGTCCTGGAAATCTGTCCCCTCATCAAAACTTTTCCTCAATATATCCGCCCCAGGATTTTTAAAGGGGCTCAGGTCAATTCCCTCGTCCTGGGAGACGGCTCTAATCTCCATGCTCTGGGAAAAGACCTTTATGGATGCCAGATGGTATTCCAGTCGTTTCTCATTGATGAGCTTTTCTACTTCATCATTTTTGGCAATCACCGTATATTCGTGATAGGTGATAAGGCGGCTTAGGCCGTTTCCAAATCCAATGATTTCATCGGTCACCCTGTTGTAGTACCCCTGGCCCACTTCTAGGGAGGTCTTGAGGGACCGTTCTATCGGGACATTAAACCAGTATTCGACGGATGTTGAGATAAATTGGACGGAAACAAAAAAGAGAATGATTGTAGGTAGAAGTGAAAGAGAAACAAAGGCCAGGACCAGTTTTGTCCTGAGCTTCGCCCCCATGATATTTTTCTTTCTCTCAAATAGAAGCTTGACCAGGTTCCTCATGGTTAAATAGAGGAGGAGCAGGAGTAGGATAACGTTGATATTGATTAGGGCGTAGATCAGGATGCTGCTGGACAGGGGAAGGTCAATACCCAGGTCAAAGAAATTTATACCGAGATAGGTGGTCAGGATACAGATAGACACAATCAGGGAGATGATGATGTATCTCTCCCTGCGTTGTCTCATAAGATCCTGTTTCTCTGAAATTAGATAGTTTTTCATAAACCATCAATACCTAAAGTCGATTGTGTACCAATCGGTTTCAAAGTCCCACAAAGAGAGGAAGAAAAGGACATGGTGCAGGTAAAGAGGAAGCTTTATTTTGTCGAGTTCGGCCATGATACGGAGTTGGTAACGGGCCCCCTTCTCAAGGTTTTTAAGCGGCATTATTTTGAGTGAAACCACTTCCGTTATGAGTTTTTGGGCCGCCTCAAAACTTTTCATTGTCTTCACTTGATTGTCCTGCTCCGATAACCTGACTTCATAAACCTGCTTGAGAGTATCGTACCGGATGCTGTGCTGAACCTCCATATCGATGATCCTTGTGTCCCACAAGGCGTCACTTTTTCTGTAGAGTCTTATAAAAAAGGTAAAAGTAGTCTCGATACCGCTTTCAATGGCTCCCTTCAAGTCCTCTGTAAAACAATCGTACACGCTGAAATAAACCAGCAGATCATCCCTAGTATTGGTCACAACCACATCAGATATATAGGCCTGCTCGGCAAGTACCGGCAGAGACCATTGTAAGGTAACCAAAAGGACGATGATGAGAAGACCTGTTTTTTTCTTTTTCATCAATCAGATTGCTTTCAATAGAACCGAATTCGATTTAATATGACTCGTCCAGCAATACCCTAATTGAGCGCAAACAAAATCGAGAAAGACTTTTATAAAAACAAATCAAACGCTTTTCACATTTTTTTTATACCTTATTTATATCCATCATAATGATGAGTTTTAAAGGCTCTTTTTTTCTCCATTTTGGTTTACGTGAAAAAGCCGTAGGCTTTTTCTTTAGGAGAATCACGACCAAAGGTCGGGATTCTCCACCTTCGAGGAAAGCCGATGATACCCCGATCTCCGGCGCTTGTGTACACAAGCGCATGCCAAAGCTCGCATGTAGATGGCTGCTGCAAAGCAGCAGCATACGGCATTCGCCCTTGGTCGCCTTGGATCTGGGGTATCCTCAACTTTCGCTCAATCTGGGTAACATTTAAACGATGACACGAAGAGATCTGTGCGTAATGATCATTGAACCTCTTTTATCTGACCTATCGGCTCAATTTTACAAAACTTTAGCCCCGGTCCCGCCCATGGCAGGACTTCGCTAGATGCAGGGTTCACAGAAGAAAAATT
>JAQYVK010000497.1 GCA_030145585.1 Desulfatiglandales bacterium
CATCCCGTCAAACCGGGACCATGTTCCGAATGGCCCTTTTATCCTGCAATCGTCGAGGATGAAGATACCTGGGAGGGGGCCCGGGATGCCTGCCCCGGCTTCAATCCGGACTGTTCTTTTTCTGAATTTGTGAAACAATCAAAACAGAAGGAATAATGCAGAGGTCAGCAGTTCAACGGGGGATATACAGATTCCATTCTGAATACCTTGGCCGCCATAGTTGCCCGTCATGACGGGCAAACGACGGCGGCTGACTTCTGACTCCTGGCTCCTATCCATGTCTATTCTAAATCAATTCATCGACCTTATTTATCCCCCTATGTGCCCCATCTGTGGAAACTTCCTGCAAGAAAAGGGGACGAATTCTGGATGGCCCGGTTTTCCGGTCTGCCTGTCATGTCTGGATGAATTTACTGAAGTAAGCCATCCCTGTTGCACTGTCTGCGGTCGGCCCTTTGAGTCCTGGGTCGAAGATGATCATCCTTGTGAAACGTGTCTTCGGAAATGGCCGTTTTATAGCCAGGTGATTGTGCCTTATCTATATGAAGGAACCCTAATGTCCGCGATCCATCAGTTCAAATACGGCGGAAAGAGTCATTTGGCCAAATCCCTGGGGCCCTTTCTCGCGTCTTTTGTCGGAGAACATTTGAATGGACTGGATGGCCTCCTGGTGATGCCGGTGCCCCTTCATCCCAAGAGGTTGCGGGAAAGGGGATTCAACCAGAGTCTGCTCCTGGCACGACATGTGGCTTCCCAATTAGACCTAGACCTGGACTTTTTATCCTTGAGAAGGATAAGATACACCCAACCTCAAACCGGTCTCAAAAAGGACCAGAGACGCAAGAATGTCCGGAAGGCATTTGGGCTCATGGATCCGAAGGTGGTCAAGGGGCGAACAGTCATCCTCGTGGACGATGTGACGACCACGGGAAACACCCTCAATGAGTGTGCCCGCATCCTCAAAAGAGCCGGTGCCGAGCATATATACTGCGCCGTCCTGGCAAGAACCGCAGGAACTTAATGAGAACCGACATCTCACTTATAAAACAAATGAAACCAACAAAACCAATGAAACCCGAAGGTGGAATGTGGAAACCTATCGCTTAAAAATAAAAGATCTCAAGGGGATCAAGGAAGAAACGGACCGGCTCAAGTCCAAAGGTAAAAAGATTGTCTTCACGAATGGCTGTTTCGATATCCTCCATCCCGGCCACACCCGCTACCTTTATGCGGCCAGAAGGTTGGGGGACTATCTGGTCGTGGCCGTCAACAGCGACCGTTCCACCCGAGCCATAAAAGGACCCAGTCGACCCATTAATTCACAGGAAGCGAGGACGGAATTGCTGGCGGCTTTGGGTTTCGTCGACGGTGTGGTCATTTTTGATGAGGAAGACCCCTTCAAGGTAATCGAACTCCTCATGCCGAACATTCTTGTGAAAGGCGGGGACTGGGCGGAAGATGAAATCATTGGATCCGACGTGGTAAAGAAGGGTGGGGGAGAGGTAAAACGTATCCCTTACATCTTAGGACACGCAACCACCGACATCATCAAAAAAATCCGCGCATCCTAAGACTTACTTTGGTAAGAAAAGTTTAGTTGATACAGTATGATTTTTTTGTTATGTTTTTAAAAGAATTGGGGCATCCTAATACGAGCATTATTTGATAATCATTTGATGTTTCTTGCTAGGCGGGTGGAGGCCATTTTCTCTATGCCTCGCGCCCTGTGCCCTAGGCCATTGTTCCCATGCGCCCATAGCGCAGCTGGATAGCGCAACGGACTACGAATCCGTAGGTCGGGAGTTCGAATCTCTCTGGGCGCACCATTTTTAATAATTGAGGAGCGCCTCATATAGATCTTATTTAATTTTAGCCCGTGAGCTTGCCCTGAGCCAGCCGAAGGGAATCTCTCTGGGCGCACCACTTTGAACTCAAGTGACAATAAGTCATTCAAGACCGCATTGTCGAGTCGTCCGTGAGCTTGCCCTGTCTCTGACCCTGAGCCCTGGTCGAAGGGAGCTTGTCGAAGGGAATCTCTCTGGGCGCACCATTTTAAACCCGTTTAACAATGAGTCATTCAAGAACGCGTTTTCGGGAGTTCCGTGAGCTTGCCCTGAGCTTGCCGAAGAGAATCTCTCTGGGCGCACCACTTTGAACTCAAATAACAATAAGTCCTTCGAGATTGCATTGTCGGGTGGTCCGTGAGCTTGCCTGCTTGTCGCGCCGAAGTAGGCCCACCATCGTGGGCAAACGAAGGCGGAAGCGGCCGGTTGTAAAGGATGATTCTCACAACCGGCAGTCAAAGGGAATCTCTCTGGGCGCACCATTCTTTATAATTCCGGAATCCTTCGATCCGAAACTCCTCTTAATTTTTTTAACATAGGTGAAATTTCCCATGTCACATGAAATTGATGGTACAATCACGTTTTTCTACTATAGAGACCTCGATGCAGTAGCTACGTTTTATGAGGGTGTCATGGGATTCGAATTGGTGATTGATGTTGATTTTGCCAAAGTTTACCGGGTGTATGAAGGGGTACACATCGGATTGGTGGATGGAGAACGTGGGTATGTCAAAGCCGCTGACGATAAACCCGTGATGCTCAGTTATTATACCGATGACATCGATTGGTGGCACCAACATCTAAAAGACAAAGGAGTAAGAATTGAGCAGCCTCCGCAGGAGGCAAGCTACCTCCAAATGAAAACAATGTTATTCCGCGACCCTGAGGGATACCTCTTGGAAATTCTTCAGTGGTTGAAAAAGCCTAATGGTAAGTAGCAGGCCAATTTCACAGCCAAAAATATAACCTCTCATAAATAGGGGACGTACATAAAAATATAAATTTAAGAGGGATAATCCACGCACGAAAGCGTGTGTATGATGTGAATTTTTGTAAATATAACTTGTTAGCTTGCTTTACGAAAATGATCAACAGGATGAGAGAGATTATTGGGAAGCACTCAGGTTTTTATTTAGCGATGATGATTTTATATTTTTATGTACGTCCCCTATTACCTATTACCGGGGATCACGATGATTGAACTGTTTGATTTAACCGGCAAGACAGCGATTTTGACCGGTGGGGCCGGTGGGATTGGTCGTGCTCTTGCATTGGGCATGGCCAGGTGCGGAGCCGATATTTTGGCCGCTGATCTTGATCCGGATAACTTCAAGGAGACGGCCGATGCCATAAGGGCGTTGGGAAGGCAAGTCACAGTCCTGAAAGTGGAAGTCACGGAAGAGCAGTCTGTCTCAGATATGGTCGACAGCGCTTTAGAGGAGTTTCAACACATTGATATCCTGGTTAATGCTGCCGGCATAGCCATCCGTAAGCCCGCTGAAAGTTTTCCAATCAATGAGTGGCAAAAGGTCATGGACATTAATGTTCGAGGGACATTCCTGACCTGTCAAGCGGTGGGTAAGGTGATGATCGAACAGGGCGGCGGAAAGATTATCAACATATCCTCTGTGCGGGGCAGATTTGGCGCACCGAAAGACTATGCGGGCTATTGTACCAGCAAAGGTGCGGTTGATGCGCTGACAAGAACCCTCGCCTGTGAGTGGGGTAAATACAATGTGCTGGTGAATGCCATTGCGCCCGGCACGGTCGAGACCGACCTTGTGCGTCCCATGCTGGCGAAGCCTGAGGATGCCGAGAGGCTCAAAGCACGCATACCCGTTGGACATTGGGCCATGCCGGAGGATATCGTCGGCCCCGTCGTTTTTCTATCATCAAAGGCTTCGGATTTTATATCAGGTCAGATTATTTATATCGATGGCGGGATGACAGCAGGGACATAACGCTGTATTTCCTGTACGAACTTACGTTTTCTCTTCGTTACCTGTGTGCCTGCTGCATTGCAGCTGCATCTGCTCATATCTGACATCTACCATATCCTGAAAGCTTTCGATCTCCTCGTCGGTAAAATGTTTGAATCGCCCCATGGCACTTGTAAAGGCTGTGATGGGTTTTACCTTTTTCGGTGTTTTTGTAAACCTGAATTGACCATAACTGGACTCCCAGATAGGGAAGTAATTGGTTTCAACGGCCAGTTTGCTCAGTTGCATAAAGCTGTCAGCCGGAGCACGCCATCCGGTTGGACACGCTGCCAGGACGTGCAGGTAAGCCATCCCGTCTGTAACGGACTTGGCTTTCATGAGTTTGTTCACAAAGTCTTCCATATAATAGGGTGTCGCAGTAGCCGCATAAGATACACCGCCATGAAGGGCCATGAGCAGCGGCAGATATTTGGGCAGCTGGGGTTTACCGCGGCCTGCAATACCTACCGGGGTGGTGGTGGTCCAGCTGTGGCGGGGCGTTGACCCGCTGCGTTGGATACCGGTATTCATGTAGGCTTCATTATCCAGGCACATGTAGATGATGTTTTCCCCCCGCTCAGCGGCACCGGAAAGTGGCTGGAATCCCACATCACCGCTTACACCGTCACCAGCGATACAGATGATATTGACGTCCTGCCCCTTTCTTTTTAAATACCTTTTCACGCCGGAGGCAATGGGCGGCAGGTTGGTCATGTAACACCCCATGCTCGGGATGCCCAATGTGCTTCCCTTGTCCGTCCCGGCGGCCAATGCCGAAGGTGAACAGCCAGGCGCAGTAAATACCATGGTATTTTTGCCCATCACACGCAGAGCGTAACGGATGGCGAGTTCCTCGCCACATCCTGGACACATGCCGATGCCTCGGGTCTGGAGTTCATCATCCAGTTTTTCTAATATGGGCGTCGCTAATTTATACTTTAAGTTTTTTGGCATATTTCACCTATATTATAAATTTTCTAAAGCCATCCAGTTGATCTCTTTAAACGGTTTTCCCTCTCCAGCATTCAAGGTTACATCCACGGCATTTTCAAGGAGTGGAATCGTAATGTCGTGCCCGGCCAACCCACCGATGAAATTGACAAGTGGGATATAGTCGTGACCATAAAGGGATGTCTTCAAATCTCGAAAAATGTGCCCGCCCTGCCAGGTGAAACAGACGCTCCGATCGATCACGCCGACAGCCTTCAGACCTTTGACTGCTTCAGCCAGTTTTTCTTTGGGAAACGGGCGGAATGTTCTCACTTTGACCAGTCCCACCTTGATACCCTCTTCCCGTTTTTTGTCGATGACGACCCGTGCCGTTCCAGTGTGGCTGCCCAAACAGACCAAGGCAATTTCAGCATCTTCCATTCGGTATTCTTCGATCTGTCCCCCATACCGCCGACCGAATAATTTGCCGAATTCTTCATCGATGGCATCCATTTTATCTTTGGATTTGTCATAGGCGATTTGTTGCCGCAGTCTGTACTCGGCCGTGTCCTCATCATGTATCGCTCGCCATGCCAAAAAGGTCGGTGGGTCAAAACCCAAAACAGGACGAGGTTGACGCGGAATAAATTGGTCCACCGTTTCCTGGGCCGGAAATTTTATCGCTTCTCTCAGGTAGGAGAGATAAAACCCGTCATAGCAGACACTGACAGGCATAAGAATTTCCGGATCTTCGGCCAATTTGAAGGCCATCAAAACCGAATCGAAGATTTCCTGGCAGTTCTCCACATGGATTTGAATCCACCCCACTTCCGAAACGGTCATGACATCCTGCTGGCCTGCGGAAATCTGAGCCGGTGCCGGATTCTCCCGGTTGGCATTCACCATGACGACGGGCTGGCGATAGTTGGCTGCCATCTGGTAGCCGTCGAACATGAAATTGAGACCCATTGAGGACGTCGAAGTAAATACCCGCCCACCGGCAACAGCCGCTCCTATTGTCAGCCCAATGGCGGATGTCTCACCTTCCACTTCAATCATATCGGCGTCAATAAGGCCGTCTACTCTGAATTGGGAAAGCTTTTCAATCAAGGAAGTTTGGGGCGTAATCGGGTATATGGCAATCAGATCCGGTTTTGCCATACGCACCGCATGAGCAGCGGCGAAATTCCCATCACCAACCTTGACATCCCCCGTTTTTATCGCTTCCATATCACTTACCGCCTTCCTCGATCATGTCAATCGCTTTTGAAGTACAGGTCCGGGCGCAAGTGCCGCACCCTTTACAGTACTCCATGTCAAAGCTGAGATGCTCATCATTGAGTTCAATGGTTCCAGCAGGGCATGCCAGCAGGCACAGCCCGCATCGGATGCATTTTTCCTCATCGAGTACCGGTCGTTGGTGGCGCCATTCCCCTGTGGGGGCACCTGCGATCCGCTTGATATCTCCAAAAGGTGCTTCGTACTTTAATCTGAATTTATACATATTTCGTCCCTTGCTCCTGGGTTGCTCAACAGGGGTAAATTTATCGTTCAAATATGTCTGTTTCCTTGAATCCTCTCTCAACACAGACAATATTTTTGTCGAGAAGTTTTTCCTTAAAGTAATCGGGCAGGATGGCCAGCACCGAATCTAGTTCCACCCATTGGGTGGTGGCCGCAAAAGCCCCCAACATGCAAGTGCTGACGGCTGGTATCCCCAATATTTCCATTGCAATGGGCGTGGCTTTGATCGTTCCCATTCGGTTGATGTTCTCGTGGGGCTTTTCCGTCAGCGGCTGGCCGACGTTGGTCACCATGGTTCCCTCTTGCTTTAAGCCGGCATAGGTCATCGGGGTTTGGATTTGCATCGGGTCAAACACCCAGATACAATGTGGATGATAGATTTTTGTCTTCTCCCGAACCGGTTCATCACCGAAGCGTACGAAAGCCTGGGTTGGAGCACCCCTTCGCTCGGATCCGAATACGGGAAAACCCGCAGCATATTTACCTTCTTGGGTAAAAGCCGCCACCAACATATCTGCGGCGCTAACGGCTCCCTGCCCTCCACGGCCATGCAGTCTGATCTCAAGATTGCCCATTTATCTTTATCCTAAAATTGGTCTGTTAGAAATAGTCAGTGGAATTTCGTTGACCTCTTAAATCCAATCACCCAGCTCATGAAGCTGGGGGACAGATATATATTTAGTGTGAAATATAAAAACAGTCAAGGACTATACTTTATTCGACAAAGAAAATAATCAATCCTGGGTAAATTCTCCCTTCCTCAAGAGGCAATCGACAGCCAATCAGGCAAAGAGCCTGGCCATTCTCTCACGGAAGATATCAAGAAAACCCGCTTTTATTCTATTTCAAATATCATTGACGTATGTAACCAAAAAGAATAAATTGGAATCATAAAGCATTAAAGCGACAATAATGTAATTTACCATAAGAATGCCTGATGGATATGGGGAAAAGATGGGGCAAAAAAAATCAGCTATTGCCCGGAAAGCGCTGAAGAAATTCGTTGAAGAAAACCTTGGTGGCAAGCAGGGGGGCACACCTTTTCAAAAGATAGGACATCTTCTAGGAAGTGCAGAAAGCGGCATCAAGAACCTCGGACAGCACCACCGCGAATATCTCTCGAGGAAAATACGCAAGGGAACCTGATTCAAGTGCTAATGGCTACCGGATCATTGGTCGCCTAAATTGATAGAAGCGAAAGCAGACATGGCAAGTGTGTTGACTGTCTGACGGGATTTGAGGGCGATATTGTTTTCTGAAGCTGTATTGACCGAGGTTCTCTGACTCCTTAATTTTTCAATATCTGCTCGAAGGGGGTTTCGATTTTGTACTGTCAGGCGCCGTCACCCTTGTCCCTTCCAGCATCGAGAGTCTTCAGGCCGCAAAAAGTTTCATGGAAAAATATGAGGTACAGAACAAATGGAAAGCAAAGGGATTATCCTGCTGACCGGTTACGAGGCATTTGGTGGTTTTAAGGTAAATCCTT
>JAQYVK010000498.1 GCA_030145585.1 Desulfatiglandales bacterium
CATCCCTGTTCCCCAAATGCGGATGGTGTACCGATTATCATAGTCATAGGCAAAAAGGAGTTTTGTCTTTTCGTCTCTGAATGGCGCCCCCTTGAAGGTGTCGTCTGTGTCCCTGATCTTCATACCCATCTGCTCAAGCTCGACCAGGGCATCCCATCCTTCACGACATTCAATATAGGTCCCTATGCCAAGGCTCCAACCACCGCGACTCCTGATCAGAGCTTCTGCCAATTCTTCAGGCGATATCCGACACGCGGGGTTTGTAGCGGAATGCATCCAATGATCCACTCCTGAACCGGCGCATCCACTTCTCTTTACCCCTCCCTTGTCAACCAGGGCGACCTTCAATCCTTTCTGGGCAGCGCTTATGGCGGCAAAGCACCCGGCCAGCCCCCCGCCCAGAACCAGAACATCGGCCTCCACTTCGTTTTCTTCGCCATAGGCCAGCGGATAGGGCCATTCCATAGATGGGATCTCCTTATGCATGATTTTTTTACTCCTTTAGGTAATTGCTTCTTCCTTTTAGATGGGTGGTCATTAACTCACCATTTTGTCGAATAGGGACAAGATGTTATCAACATACTTTTTGTCGTTCATGCTTGCATCTTCCAGGACGATCACCTCTATGCCCGGTTTGATCTCTGCGTCGAAGGCAGCCCGGAAAGCCTTTAAGCCCTCTTCCGGGTATAAGAGAGGTATCAAAAATGGGGGTAGTTTCTCAGGGTCGACGTCCGCTTCTCCTTCATGGCCTAAATGAACATTCCCTTTCATAGGTAAAACCAATGCTGTAGGCCCCTTGGCCATATTCAGTTTCTCGGCCATCATACGGCCGGTTGCCGCCCTCTCCTCGTTGCTGCTTATCAGTACATTCAGGATACGATTGTGACGACGCTGAGGCCTGTCCTTGTATTTTTCAGGAAGGGGCTTATCACTTCCCCAATGAAAGGCCTCGATGGGGCCGGGGGATACGATTTGGGGAATCCCTGCCCGTCCAGCAGCCTCGAGCCTGTGCCTGCCAGCCGTACATGTCCCCCCGGTCACTTCATTCACGAGCTCCACGCCCACCGACAGGTCTAAAATGGCGGTAATCAAACCCTCTTCAATGGCCCGTTCAAGCAATCGCCCACTCATTCCCGTGCAGTGGAACACGGCCACATCATACCCTCTTTTCTCAAGTTCGGGCTTGAGCAGGCCCACATATCGACAAATCACCTGTCCCATAGTCGTAATAGCGACAACCTTCTTTTTCGGAGGTCGGTGCCGATCATAGGCCCCTGCCGCACCCGTAATCACCCCGGCCGCTGTTTCAAGAACCTGCTTGGACAAACTGTTTAAACCCCACAGTCCGGCGACCCAGGGAAGCATCATGATATCATTTTCGACCCAATCAGGGATGATTGCAGGTAAGTAGGCGACAGTTGAGACAAACAATTTTGGTAAACCAAGAGGCAGTGATCCTAAAACATCAAGAGCGAGTGATGACCCTGTGGATCCGCCAACAGCAATAATTCCATTAATTTCGCCTTTTGTATGCAGTTGATTTACGAGTTTGGAAGCCCCTTCGCCCATTGTGTTCATCGCCCTGTTTTCATCAACGTAATCCACGATATCCTGAAGGTTTGTACCAGCGGCCTCCGCCACTTCTTCACGAGAGAACGTCGGTGGAAAAGGGACATCTCCCAGAACGCCCACATCAATCATCGTGACTTGGTGCCCGAGGTCCTTTATTTGATCCATGAGATATTTCAATTGGTCGCCCTTCGTATCAAGAGTGCCGATGATCACAATGGATCTGTCTGACGGTTTGGCCATATAGTTCTCCTTTCTGCAAGTGAATAATTTTCGACTAAGTACCCCCTGAACTTACGCTTGGGCGGATTGCATGAACTTAGCTTCAAATATTTTCAAACTTGTATAGGCACGAGAAACGGTATTAAATTTAATTTCGGATTTCTTGCTTAACAGGTTTATGGCACCACGCAGTACGCTAAAATGTTCAGATTGTATGTGCGTTGCCAAATCCTGTTCTGTCTTCCATTCTTCTATAATGCTAATAGAGTTTTTAACCTCCATGTCCTGGTAAATGCGACAACCTATGCAGCCCTTCTCCTCCCGTGTTGAATGCACCAGTGCCCGAATCGTTTGAAAAAACTCTTTTCGTTTCTCGGGAATAACGCTCATCTGTATATGAACAACTGTCATGACTATCTTCTATCTTTCACCCGATCATTAAACGTGTGTGTTCTTCATAGTTGTTTTCCGTGTTTAAAAAAAATCAATTGGCAGTTGTATGGTTCACACTTATCGACCATTTCCAACCAAACCCTCAGACACGGCCAACATCAAAGAAGTTTTGTGGCCCTTTCGATCCTATTCCCGGTCCTTTCCAATTAGAATGAGTTATAATATCTTCCATCAAATTTTGTGCCACAGGGATGAAATCCCTGAGGAATAGGAAATCTCTTTGATTTAATTAGAATTTTGGAAAAGGTAGAACTTGAAAATGATAATATGGAAGGTTTATGTTTCCGCTATAAAATATAGATTCCGTTATATTTAACGGGATAAGTCTGTTTTTTCTGATTAGACGCAGTTACACCCCATAGAACAATACATTTTAGAAAAGCCTACTTCCGGCTCAGTGCTTGTGGTCGATTGATTTCGAGTTTACGTATACGCGCACGCAGTGTGCTGGGATTCAGGCCAAGAATTGCGGCGGCACCATTTTTCCCTTCAATTCTCCAGTAGGTCTCCTCAAGAATCTTCACCATATAATCCCGTTCCAACTCCATAAGGGTCTTCCTTTCGACACCATCGAAAGAATCTGTTAGGGGTGGCTCAAGCTTGTCCACCAGACGGAGCATACTGTCCTGACTGTTGATGATGGCCCTTTCAATTACATTTTCCAGTTCTCTGACATTTCCGGGCCATGAGTAATTTTGTAGGGTTTTCATAGCTCTCTTAGGAATCCGCTCCACGTTCTTACCCATCCGTTTGTTGAGTTTGTGGACAAAGGCGTTTACCAAAAGCGGGATGTCCTCTTTACGTTGCCGAAGGGGTGGCATGCTAATCGGGAAGACATTTAATCGGTAATAGAGATCTTTTCGGAACCGTCCCCTTCGGATTTCTTCCTTCACGTCTCGGTTTGTGGCTGCGATTACTCGAACCTCCACTTTGATGGTTCGGGAGCTTCCCAGCCGCTCAAAGGCGCCCTCTTCGAGCACCCTCAATAGTTTGTTTTGAAGATCAAGAGGAAGTTCTCCAATTTCATCGAGAAAGATGGTCGCGCCATTGGCCAGCTCAAATCGGCCCACCATTTTTTTCTGCGCCCCCGTAAAGGCGCCTTTTTCATGCCCGAAAAGTTCGCTTTCAATCAGATTAGATGGTAGTGTGGCACAATTCACTTTTACAAGCGGCCTTCCTTTTAGACGGCTCGCATTATGAATGGCCCTTGCCGCCAACTCTTTGCCCGAACCTGTTTCGCCCAAAATAAGTACCGAAGTGTCGGTGGTTGCCACTTGCTTTATCTTGAATAGGACGTATTTTAGCGCATCGCTCTCTCCTATGATATTTTCAAAATTATGATCCCTCCTGATTTCTTCCCGTAGATAAATATTCTCTGTGTGCAACCGATTCTTCAATTCCCGTATCTCTATGAATGCTTTCTTGAGGGCTCGTTCAGATTCTTTCCGTTCCGTGATGTCTTCCACGATTCCATCGTAATGGCTAACCTCCCCCTCTTTTCCTTTCACGGCTACGGCGGAAACGGAACCAATAAATGTGGTACCGTCCTTCCGTTTGAATGTGTTTTCCTCATTTGTAACAGAACCCTCTTGTAGCATTTTTTTATTAAATTTTTTTCTTTTTTTTGGGTTTTCGTACAAATTAGAGACATTCATATCGAAAAGATCTTCCTTTTTTGCATAGCCAAACATTTTTAAAAACGCCGGATTGACTTCGATAAATCGACCCTTTGTCCCTATCGTATTCCGAAAAACGCCCACATTTAAATTATTGTTCAATGTCTTGAATTTATCTTCACTGATTTTTAAAGCCTCTTCTGCCTTTTTCCTTTCTGTGATATCCCGAAAGCTTCCCAGACAATAATTTTTCCCATCTATGGTGATGGCTACAGCCCCGGCCTCGGCGAATACAATCTGACCGTCTTTCCGAAGAAGAGGAATCTCTCCGGCATAATCGATACGGTTTTGAAACAATCTCCTCACTGCAGTTCGCATCAATTCTAAGGCTTCCGGCGGATGGATATCATCGGCATTAAGTTTTAAAAGTTCTTCTTTTGAATACCCTAACATCTTGCAAGCCGCTCGATTTACATCGACAATATTTCCATCCTCATCCACCGGGACGATCGCATCGAAAACATTATCAAAGAGAAGTCTGAATCGTTCTTCAGACTGCTCCTCTATACCAACTTTCGACTCAATCATCTTTGGAATTTGTTTTCGCAAATCCGTTGGCTCCTTTATAAGTTGCGCCTTTGTCTTGTTAGAATCTTTCATAAAAAAGTTCTCCGGAATGGTGGGTTAAATTATATGGCTTCGGAATAGAATATTAAGAAGACCGAAAAGAGAAAAACCTAAATGAATATTCCTTAAATACATAAATCAAATTATATCTGCAATTGCCGACATAGGTTGGGGAGCCAGGTCCACACACCTAGCCCTGCATTCGTTTGGTTCGCTCATATCCTCTCTGAAATGCTTAATATGCCCGCAAAATATCACAACTTCCGCAAAATATGAAGGCATTTTCTTCAAAATCGCATTTCTTCTCATTTCATTTACCCGTTTAAGTTCAAACATATTAAGGTTTTACATTAATTCGAACGAATTCGACTTTTTGGCATAAAAATTGAAAATTCTTTAATAAATACTCAACCTTAGAGGCAAAGCGATAATACGCCCTTTACGATCAGATCGATATTATATCTCTTCTGGGAATCCGTCGACGAATTTCTGGTAAAAAATGAACAACATATGGATAATAGAACCGTTTTTAGGACAAGAGGGGAAGCGTATCAATTCAATTTTAATCGATTTCTTAATCAACCTTTAATTGAAAGGAGGATGAAATGAAAAAAAGAACATGTCTAACCTCAGGTATAATCATTATGGTCACGCTACTGCTTATTATAACTCTTGTGTCGAGCCCTGTTGGAGCAGCGCAAAAAAAACTTAAGGTAGGCGCATTGGCTAACCTTGGCTGGTCATTGGGGGTTAGCTTTCAGAGACTGTTGAACGCCGCTGTCGAGAGTTACAATGAAAAAGGGGGGTTGGTTATCAAAGGAGAAAAATACCTTATTGACATGATCCTGTATGACAACAAGATGAACCCGGAAACAGCACGTTCGGCCATAGAGCGATTGGTTTACCAGGATAAGGTCAAATTTATCCTTGGAGGGGAAACTGTAGATGCCTGGCTGCCGGTGACTGAAGCCAATAAGGTCCTGAGCGTCGTCATGACGCCTTCTCCTGCAATCCTTGATCCGAGACATAAATACGTCTTTCACGCGGGGATGGTGCATACGCAGGCCCCTTCAATGTGGGGATGGTTTACCAAGAACTACCCGGACATTAAAACCTTTCACGTGGCCGGGCCTGATAACATGATCGGCCATTATCTGGCCGGTCAGTCGAAAAGACTATCTGAAATCTTCGGGATAAAGCAAATAGGCGCAACATTTTATCCGCCACAGACTACGGACTTCGGCTCCATTGCCATCAAAATAAAGAGGTCGAATCCGGACATGTTCACCACCGCTGGCGGCGGTGAGATTGCGGACTCCATGCTTTATAAGGCCATACATGAAGCTGGTTTTAAAGGCCAGTTTTTTACCTTCGTGCCCCTCCCGGTCCATTCCATGGAGAAGATAATTTCACTTAAGATGGTGGAGGGAATGATTGCTGCCGTGGACCCCCTTCAAAGTGACGATCCCCAAGGGTGTGCAAGGGAATTGAAAGAGGCCTATATCAAGAAATACGGAACCTGGGATAACCCACACACACCACACCTTGAGACATGGTATTGCTTGATCAACGGTTTGGAAAAGGCCCAAAGCATTGATCCGGCAAAGGTGGCCGCCGTCATAGGAAGCGGTATGAAATTCGACTCGTTGTCGGGTCCATCCATGATGATTCCCCGACCGGACATGGGGAATCCAAGGACGGTGGACATGATCTACGCACAATTTGTTAAAAGAATTGAGGGAGGGAAGGGTAAGCCTTTAGACACGATTTCCATCGAAGAGGCATTAACATACAATAAAAAATTCTATGGATGGAAATAACCTGTGGAATCGGGTGCCTCATTAAGGGAGGACTAGAGGATGTCTGATTGGCTTGATTTCGTACAGAAAGGCGACCCCGCCCCCGAGTGGCCCTATCCCATACGCTATGAGGTGCATAACGAAGACAGCGCTGATGTCCTTATACTCGGTGGGGGCATTGCCGGTTGCCATGCAGCCATCAATGCAGCGAAGAAGGGCGCAAAAGTCATTGTGGTAGATACGGGGGCGGTGATCAGGAGCGGTTCCAGCGGAACCGGTGTGGACCATTGGCAACTGGCCTGCACCAATCCATGCTGCAAGATCTCTCCCGAAGAGATGACCGATGCGGTTATCGAGAATCTGGGACAGTGGGAATGCGGGATCAAGCGCTATATCCAGTGCAGGGAGAGCTATGATGCCCTTATGGACTGCGAGGAAATGGGCGTTCAGGTTAGGGATGTGGAGGACGAATTCAAGGGCGCTGAGTTCAGGGATGAGAAGACCAAGCTCATGTTCGCCTATGATTACGAGAACAGGTACACCGTCCGGGTTTGCGGAGCAAAAATGAAACCCGCCCTGCACAAGGCGCTCAAGAAACTGGGAGTGAAAATATATAATCGGGTCATGGCCACCAGCTTACTGACAGAAGGAGGCAGACAGGGAGCCAGGGTTGTTGGCGCGACAGGACTGAATGTCCGAACCGGTGAATTCCATATCTTCCGAGGAAAGGCAACCATCCTCGCCATGTCCATCCCCACGCGGCTTTGGGTATTTAACATGGAATTAAGGGGTCTTGGGAACACGAACTTTGATCCGAACCTCGCTGGGGCGGGATACGCCATGGCTTGGGATGCAGGGGCCGAGTTTTCCATGCTGGAAGCAAGCACTTTGAATCCGGGCGGCTTCATGTATACCCCTTACGGGGTCGGGAACCCCCATAATACATGGTATGCATGCACCATGGTGGATGCCAACGGCAAGGAGATTCCATGGGTGGACCGGGATGGGAGGGTGCTCGAAACGGTTTCCGAGCGATACCGACCGGCACCCGGGCAGAAGTTTTTCCTCCTCGGAGGAGGGGTCTCGGCAAGTGAATGGTCTCTCAAGATCCCTCATCCTATTTTTCACAAGACCAGATCACCCAACCTTACCCCTGACCTGCCGGAGCGAATCAGAAAGGGGGAATTCATCCTGCCGCTTTACGCGGACCTGCCTGGCATGCCGGAGCATGAGCGGAGAGCCATATTCGGCCTGATGGTGGGAAATGAGGGCAATACCCGTGTCCCCGTTTATGACCTTTACACTCAGGCCGGTTTTGATCCAGATAAAGACATGCTCCAGGCGCCTGTCTGGCCGCCTGAAGCCTATAACATACCGATATTTTCGGTTCCACCACCCCCCCCTTTGTGGCGTGACGTGGGATTCTGTTCCGGGGGCGGTCTGGTCATTGACTGGGACCTGAGGACCACGCTAGAAGGCCTTTATGCTGCCGGGATGCAGGTTCTTGGCGGATCGGATCACAGTACCGCCGCAGCAACGGGAAGATATGCAGGCCGCAAAGCTGCAGAGTATGCTCGCACGGCCCGTGATCCGGTAGTGGACCTGAATCAGGTACGGACTGAGAAGGCCCGGGTCTATGCGCCTGTGAAAAGGAAAGATGGGATCGGATGGAAGGAGCTTCATGCCGGTATCGCCAGGATTATGCAGCTCTATTGCGGTGAGACAAAGCAGGACTCAACGCTGAAAATGGGCCTTCAATGGTTCAGGGATATTAGGGAGAGTGAGGCCTCAAACGCCTATGCCAGGAATCCCCATGAGTTGATGCGTACCCTGGATTGTTTTACCCGTCTCACCGCTGGAGAAATGATCATGCATGCATCTCTCGCCCGGAAGGCGAGCAGCTTCTGGCTAAACTTTACCCGACTGGACTACCCGGAAGCAGATCCGGAGGAATGGAACAGGTTTGTCACGGTCAGGCTGCAGGATGGTGATGTCAGGGTTGGGGATCTGCCTTTCAACTATTGGCTCCTACCGCCCAATGCCCCGACCTATGAAGAGAACTATGCGCGACATTGCGGTCTGTAGGAAGGACATTGGCTAAAAGCCCAATGGGTTTGTTCTGTTGGAGGAAATGGAAAATGAATAAAAAAGTCTATATGATCCCAAACCCCTTTGTTCCGGGCAGGGTGGTGGTTATCGACCCCGATCTCTGCAATGGCTGCAATGCATGTGTTGAAGTATGCGCCCCGCAGGTGATCATGCCGACCCCTGGGAAAAAGAACCCTCCCGTGCTCCTTTATCCTGATGAATGCTGGTTTTGCGGCGCCTGCGTAATGCACTGCACAAGTCCTGGATCGATTACCCTAGAGCATCCACTGAACCAGCGGGTGGGATGGAAGCGTAAAGAAACAGGGGAATATTTCCGCATCGGCATGCAAAATCCCCCGCCTCCGAATACTAAGCCTCCAATTGGATAACAAGAGAAATGATTAAAAAACTCAGTAAATCACGCAAATGGATAAGATAAAGGTGAGTTCAAAAAGGGGGACGTTGGTTCCAAAACGATTTAGATATATTTCTCAATATCCGGTAATTCATCTGAAAGGTCCAACCTATTAACAGCGAAAGTGTTTACTCAAAAAGAGCACGCAACATACTCTCATCCCAACAAGCGAGATATGTAGGCCGTCATGACCTTGAATACCACGGCTTCCTGCTCTTTGTGTGGTGCATGGCCGCAATCGGGAACCATCACGGCATCTACCAAGGTGGGGACCTGCCGGGAAATGGCTTCTACCTGAGCCGGAGTCCCATAATGATCATCTTCTCCCTGTATGACAAGCATAGGAACCTTCACCTCTGATAAATATTCCTCTATATTCCAATCTCTGAAATCAGGATGGAGCCAAACATCGTTCCATCCCCAAAAGGCATTATCCGTGTTGGTCCCATGGTGTTTTTCCAATTTCGGGCGCAAGTCACCCTTAAGGTATATCTCACGGGCCTGACGAATTGAGCGTAAGCCAATATCTTCACAAAACACATGCGCGGCTTCGGTGATCAATCCCCGTAAAGGAGGTGCGTTTGTTCCGCCGGCGTAGATAATAGCAATGGATCCGCCATCGGAATGTCCAATTAATATACAATCACGAATGCCTGCCACTTCCAGCAATTGAGGAAGCACTTCCAGGGCTTCTTCGTGCATAAATCTTATCGGCCGGGGCAGAATGCTGGCATCGGATTTGCCGTAACCCAAACGGCTATATACGAGTGCACCGCACCCGGTGGCTGCAGCTAGTTTAGATGGAAAGTCACCCCACAGACCTAAACAACCCAAACCTTCATGTAAAAAGACCAAGGTGGGGGCATCTTCGGGAGATGCCCCGTGCCAGGCTATTTCGAGACGTTTTCCATTAACGAGAAGGTGGTCGATGTGACTCCTGCAAAAATCCATGAAATTGAATACCTATATGACCTAGTCGAAGCCGGGATTTATGGTGGTTTTGAAAATAAAGTTCCGATCCAGCCCTGCGTTTCGTCCTCAAGGGTATAACCATGACCTGATGGTGTATGCGAGTGAATAATTTAAAATTAAAAGAATTAGCAAGAAAGGGGACGTTGGTTCCAAAACGATTTAAATATATTTCTCAATATCTGGTAATTCACCTGAAACGGCTAACCTATTAACTGCAGAAGTGTTTATTCCAATAAAGCGCGCAACATCCGCACCAGAATAGCCCATTTTCTTTACCGCTATCTGGCAAAATATTTTGCGCGCCTTTACGACCTTCCTTTTTCTCAATCCTGACCGTAGCACCAATTCGTCAACCTCTTCTCCTAAACATATCTGCTTGGCCAATGATGCCAAATCCGGCAACTTTGAAGATAATCTTAGAGTCTCCTTGGCCTGCTCCTCGGCTTCTGAAATAACATCCTGAACAAATTCACTGCTGCCTAATATCCGCTCATCAGAAAATACCTTGCTCCCAGTCCTCCTTAAAGAAAGAACTTGAGACCAACCGCCAAGACTGCGTATAAGTCCTCCTCCCACCAGCTCAGGCCGTCTACCGGATGCAATCCCTTTTCTTACAAAATCTTCATATTTCTCAACCGCTCTTTTTTCTCTCTTTCCAAAATATGCAAGAACTGTCTCAGTGTCCTGCCACGTCCTTTCAACTTTTCTCATAATAGCAGAGTGACCGCACCATCGGTATCCTCTCAGTTCTTTCAGGCTTTTTACCACACCAGACCGTAATGGGTTGAGGTGTATATAACGGGTCAATTCCAAAAGATATGGATCGTCTTCACAGAGGATAGATTTGTACCTGTTCTGAAAAAGGTGTCCATAACGCCTATGTCTACGATTGAAGTTGACCGCAAAACCAGTTAGGAGCTTCCTCATGCTATCAGACAAAGACCGCTTACCTGTCCTTGCCAACAAATGAAAATGGGTGCTCATCATAGCCCAGGCGTAAACCCTAAGGGCATCATTCGAAACCAGATCAGCTACCCGTTCAAGGAAGTCCTCACGGTCTTTCTTATTCCCTAATATCTTTACTCCACTAATGCCCCGGCCAATGACATGGTGTAAGGTCCCAGGGGCATCAAGTCTGGGTTGTCTTGGCATATAGGCAACCTATCCCCCTTAATCCATATTGTCAAATCGTTTTGGAACCAACGTCCCCTTTTTTCAGTCTCAATTTACATAACTTCCGAGCGGTCAAGACCGGCCCTCATGTAATACCAAC
>JAQYVK010000499.1 GCA_030145585.1 Desulfatiglandales bacterium
AACTGGTCGGGGTGGTGTCTGATCGGGATATTCTCAAACAGGTCAGCCCTTTCTTAGCCACGGCTGCGGAACGAACACAGGATCGCACCACCCTGGATAAGCGAATTCATCAAGTCATGACCCGTGAGCCGATCACCGCGGGTAAAGATACGACCATTGAAGAAGCCGCAAAAATATTTGTAAAAAAGAGTATCTCTTGCCTGCCAATCCTCTCGCCTGAAAAAGAGATCATTGGAATCGTTACGCTTAAAGACATTCTGAAAAATTTGATCACCTAATATAAAAAAGCAAAGAATCCATGGTCAAAGGACGTGGCATTCAATTGCCTCTAAAAAGGGTACCGCTAATAGGAAATATTGGATTTTAATTTCAAATACCAAAGCTCAAATGTCAAATGAATGTCAAAGGTCAAAGGACAAAATCTAAAAATGTGATCGGCGTAATGTAAAAAAACCCCTGAATACATTGCTCTTTGCATGATAATGAGTGGCCAAAGGGGATTTGAGCGTGAATCCAAAAATTGAAATGACTCTGGTTTTACCTCCAAAAACAGCTGTTCGGCAGAAAATTGAGTTCTACTTGGAAATCCACTCTCTGCAAGGAAACTTTGGAAGAAGCCCGACCTTGGTCGGTATTTTTTTTGGAATCATTTAGGCATTTAAACATTTGGATTTGATTTGTCATTTGGATTTTGACATTTGTCATTCTACCCCCGCAATTATCACCCCTGCGGTGTATGTAGCATGCATTTCTTAACTCGCCCGTAGGACGTGGTTTTGAAACTTAACTAAAGCTTTAGGAAACCGGATCCCAGTAACGGTATATATTACCGGCATAGTTCCTCAGCAACAGGTCATCCCCTTCCCTCCCTATCACGTACTCCGGAAGCAACGGCATTTTTCCTCCGCCCCCAGGACCCTCGATCGCAAAAGTAGGGACCGCGTAACCACTCGTATGCCCCTGTAGTCCCCGGATGATCTCGAGACCCTTTTCAACCGGGGTCCGGAAGTGGGCTGTTCCCGACATGGGATCACACTGAAAGAGATAGTAGGGTTTTACACGGATCTTAAGGAGGTTGTGATACAGCACCTTCACCGTCTCCAAATTATCGTTAATACCCGAAAGGAGAACGGTCTGACCTCCAAGAGGGATCCCTGCGTCTGCCAACTGTTCGCACGCCTGTTTCACCTCCAAGGTCAATTCTTCAGGGTGGGTGAAATGGATGCTCATCCATAATGGATGAAACTTTCGAAGCATACGAATCAGCGACGGCGTGATCCGCTGAGGTAAGACGACAGGTGCCTTGGTCCCTATCCTCAGGAATTCCACATGGCGAATCCGGTGCAGGCGGTTTAAAAGCCATTCCAGTTCCTCTTCGGGTAGGGTCAGCGGGTCCCCACCGGACAGCAGGATGTCCCGGACTGAAGGGGAATTTTCAATGTATGAAATGGCACTTTCCCATTGAGAGCGCAAGAATGGGGTTCTCTTTCCTTTGCCCACCATTCGGGACCGCATGCAATACCGGCAGTAAGTAAAACAGTGATCGGTCACGAGAAATAGGACACGATCAGGGTAGCGGTGGACCAGTCCCGGGACCGGACTATGCTCATTTTCTCCGAGGGGATCCTCTGATTCACCTTCAGATAAAATCTGCTCTGCCCTCCTTGGAACAACAGTGAGGCGAAGGGGCTGGGTCGAATTATCTCTTTCAAGCAAACTTGCGTAATATGGCGTGATCGCCAGCGGGAGTCTTCCTTTAAGGGAGGTGATTGCTTTTTCCTCATCCTCAGAGAGATTTAAAATAGAGCCCAATGCATGGAAGTCTCTGATCTGATTGCGCACTTGCCAGCGCCAGTCATTCCACTCGGAAGAAGCCACGTTTGGATAAAATGCCTTTCGGAAAGCAGAGGTCCGTGCGTTACATCGAAACCTCGGAAGACACGGTCCATTTTGATCGGATCCTGAAACCATGGAGACCGGCGACAGGTGATCTTGACCTCGTAAATTGGTTTGCACTTTATGCTCAATTCGATCCATATCCATCCTTTCCAAGGCCAGCATCATTAATTGGAAATGTAAGATACTGTCGAGATTCGCCTGTATCTTCCTTGCCCCTTGTGCTTCTTGGCGCGCCATAACCTGTCTGCCAGCGGTGGGACACCGACCGCGGCTGTGACTTATTCCAAAATGCCGCTTGCTATTTCATTCTGACTTCCTTGGCTCGCCTTAGTTATCAAACGACGGCGGCTGGCTCCTGTATTCCTTGGCTCGCCATAGTTTTAAAACGACGGCGGCTGGCTTCTTTTTTGTTAATTCCATGTCTTGCTTCATAGGCTAAGCGCTTATCTTTTCCCCTTGGCATTTTGCCTTCTAAATTTTTCCTTGTTATACTCCCCCCAATGAGAATAGCAATAGGCTGGCTAAAAAAATGTGTTCTAGTGTATTCAAGGTGACAAAAAGGCCTTTTTGGATCTTACCGACGATTGTCCTTTCCCAGTTTGCCTGCACCTCTCTTTGGTTTGCGGGCAACGCTGTCTTAGTTGATATACAACAGCTATGGGGTCTTGGGAACGCCGCATTAAGCTACATGACCTCTTCCGTTCAGCTCGGCTTTATTGTCGGGTCGCTTCTTTTCGCATTTTTCACCATTTCTGACCGGTTCTCCTCCAGAATCGTTTTTTTTACCTGTTCATTGCTGGGAGCCCTCTCAAATCTATGCATTCACCTCATAGCAAATGATCTGGCCTCATTGCTTTTATTTCGTTTCCTGACCGGGTTTTTCCTGGCAGGTATTTATCCGGTGGGAATGAAAATAGCGGCCGGCTGGTATCATAAAGGCCTGGGAGGAGCCATGGGATTCCTCGTTGGCGCCACCGTGGTGGGTACCGGTTTTCCTCATCTGCTCAAAAGTCTGGGCGTGTCCCTGCCATGGGAGTTTGTAATTTTAACCGTCTCAGGAATTTCGGTTATCGGTGGTGTCTTGATACTCTTGCTGGTTCCTGATGGGCCCTATTTAACCTCCGGGACCACGTTTAACAGCAGGGCGTTTCTTTTGATTTTCAAATCAAAGGACCTTCGTTGCGCCGCTTTCGGATATTTTGGTCATATGTGGGAGCTCTTCACATTATGGGCCTTTATACCCGTCTTTCTCAACCAATATGCTGGGACGAATATGCTAACACTCAATGTTTCGTTCTGGACATTTTGCATTATCGCTATAGGATTTGTAGGATGCAGTGGAGGGGGGTTGCTCTCAAAAAAGGCAGGGAGCCCATCCGTTGCCTTTTATCAGTTGTCGGCATCAGCGATCTGCTGCCTCCTTTCACCGATGATGTTTCATGTCTCGGTAGAGTTGTGCTTGATATTTCTCTTATTCTGGGGAATAGTTGTTGTGGGTGACTCTCCCCAGTTCTCGGCATTGACTGCTCAAACCGCGCCCCAAGAACTCGTGGGATCCGCCTTAACCATTGTCAACAGCATTGGATTTTTTATTACGATTATCAGTATCCAGTTTACGAACTATTTGACAAATTTTCTGCATCCTAAATATATTTTTCTTTTTCTAATCCCGGGCCCTATATTCGGACTTATTTATTTATGGCCGCTTTTAAAACGAAAGGACAAAACAGGATGAACGATGACTTTTTTTATCGGGATGTTCCCGCATTTCGGCATCGAGTTTTCCGGCTTGGTCTGGCGACCAATTATGGCATCAACGGTGAAGATTTGGAGTGGGCCCTCGAGCAGGGTTGTAACTATCTCTTTTGGCCCCCCAATGCTCGTCGGATAGCAAAACCCCTAAAGGCGGCCATCAAGCGTGACCGGGAATCACTCATTTTGGCCAGTGGGCCGACTACCGGCTATCTTGGCGGGAGCATCCATCGTGCGTGTGACCGAATCCTCAAGAAACTCGATACGGACTATCTTGATGTCTTCCAACTTTTTTGGCTCGGTCGCACGAGCGCCTGGACTTCGTCCACCATAGATGCGTTGGTGGCCCTTAGAGAGTCTGGTAAGGTGCGGGCCATTGGGATAAGTATCCATGACAGGATACGGGCCGGGAAGCTGGCCGAAGACTCCCCTTTGGACATGCTTATGATCCGTTACAATGCCGCTCACCGAGGTGCCGAACAAGACATCTTCCCCCACCTTACCAAACGCAAGCCGGCCATTGTTGCGTATACGGCCACACGATGGCGCGCCCTGCTCAATCGCCCAAAGGGTTGGACCGGACCGGTCATGACCGCCGGGGATTGCTATCGCTTCTGCCTGTCCAATCCCGATGTGGATTTGGTTCTAACCGGTCCCAAAACTCGCCAACAACTTGAAGAAAACCTTCGCTATCTTAAGGAAAAAGGCCCTTTATCCGAGGAAGAACACCGCTGGATGAGTGACTTCGGGCAGGTCGTACACAAAGCAAGTTCCCGGTTTACTTTTCGGTTTTAAACCGAAGATACTTTGGTTCAACGACAGAAACAGTCCTAATTAAACCTTTTCGAGTTATAAACCTCGTACTTAGCTTGGACACCAATGACCTCCTTTACCCTTTTTCTATAAGCTGTTGAGGTGTTAAAATATGGAATGGGCCATTGCCATACGTTCTGATTTATTAACCCCTATTTTCAAAGCATTTTCAGCTTTGGGTTACGGTGGATTTCTATTTCTATTCATGCCGTTGGGTTACTGGCTCCTGAGCAAGAACATCTTCGCCCGGGTGGGGTTGTGGCTCTTGTTGAGCGCCTTGTTGAACACGTATCTGAAAGACCTTTTCCAAGATCCCAGACCGGACCCCTTGTTTCAATTGGACGCTGCGGTTGGGCTATCCTATGGTTTCCCCAGCGGACACGCACAGATTGCAATGGTCGTCTGGTTTTGGATCGCCTGGGAAGTTCGCAAAACATGGATGTGGATTTTGAGTTTGATATTGGTGACAGGGATATGTTTCAGCCGACTCTATCTCGGCGTGCATGACATGGGAGACGTGCTGGGCGGCATTGGGATCGGTCTTTTGAGTCTGGTGATTTTCATATTCGTGACCTCCAAGAGATTCGAATGGTGGCGCAAATCCCATCCCTTTTGGCAAATCTTGGCCATAGTGATTATCGAGGCGGCCTTCTTTCTCACATGGCCCGGAGAGCTTTCTGGTAGTGTGATGGGTTATGGCGCTCTTTTGATGGGGTTTTGGATCGGTGTCATCATTGAAAGGGAGTGGATCTTTTTTCAGAAGCATCCTGATTGGTGGCGAATAATAGCATCCGGAGTGATCGGAGTGATCTTATTTGTTGCTCTGCAGAAAGGATTCGAAGCGGTACCAGGAATGTTTGGAAACGGAAAGACGTCGGTCGGTCTCATTCAGGCCTTTGTCAGTGGGATGTATGTCACGGCCCTGGCACCATGGAT
>JAQYVK010000500.1 GCA_030145585.1 Desulfatiglandales bacterium
GAAGCCGGACACATCAGAGAAAAATATTCAGATCCAACAGGGCAGCGAGACGATCCTGTTGGTGGATGACGAACAGACACACCGAGAACTTGGCAGAGAAGTGCTCAGCAGGTTTGGTTATACGGTGGTTACGGTTCCTGACGGAGAGGGAGCGCTGGACTTTTTCCGAAAGGATAAAAATTGGGCGGATCTGGTGATACTGGATTTAATCATGCCCGGAATGGGGGGGATGCGGTGTCTGAAGGAGCTTCTCAAAGAAAACCCTCTGACAAAAGTGCTTGTTGCCAGCGGCTATTCCATCAGAGGCTCCTCTAATGATGTCATTGAAGCAGGTGCAAAGGCATACATCAGTAAACCCTATAATGTGAAACAGATGTTTAAAGTTGTTCGTGAAGTCTTGGATGGAGATTGATTTAGAAGATCGTATTAGGATGAAAGGGGCTTCCTGCCCTTGCAAAGAATCATGGGCGTGTAAATAAACCGTCTGGGGTTATAGAGGTATTCGATAAAGTCTTTATAAAAACCGGAATGACCGCCAGGATAGTTTTTAAATAATGTCTTGGTCTTCTTTGAGATAACTTCTTCTTTTTTAAGCCAATTAAAGGCGTCTTTTCCCTGTAGCTCACCGTAAATCAGATGGTGTGCCATGAGATCCACCTCGATATTCTCGAAGCCCTGATCAAACAGATAGGCGTACAGTTTTTTCCCTGCATAGGGGTCAAAGTTGAAATCCCGCTCCAGTTTTTTCATGATTTTATTAAGGACATCTTCCATCTTGGCAGGCATTTCGTAGTGGTTCAAGCAGTTTCGGTCAAGGTCTATCAGGCAGAGATAACCGCCCGGTTTTAGACATGAAGACAAGGTTTTTATGACCTCAGGGCCCTCCTTGCGGTTGTACTCAAGAAAGAATCGAACCCAGATTATATCAAAAAGTTCAACCCCTTCAATGGGTCCTCTTAGATCATGAGTCTGAAACTCGATGCCTGTTTTCCGGCCATATTGTTTGCGGGCAAGAAGGATCCTTTCTTCTGAGGAATCCACGCCCAGGATGTGCCCTCCAGGCATGATCATGTCGTGGAGAAGAGACGTCACCTTGCCGGCTCCGCATCCAGCATCCAGCACCCGGAGGCCCGGTTTTAGACCGCACCAGAGCGCCTGTTTTCGGACCGCCTCCGGAACCGTTTTTATTTCCAACCGGATGGCCTCTTCCAAGTTTTCCATCAAATATGAATTATTTCGATTCACCATATAGCCTTCCGACACAATTCCCTATTCAAAATAGATGGCAAGTTCTTCAATATCCCTTAATGGCTATTCATAGTCAACCTTTTTATATAATTGGAAAAATCCATCATTTTAGGCCCAAGTTGATCAACCTGAGGTAAGGGTGTGGTCTTGGAGGGGGGAGAAGGGAAGTGCGTATGGAAATGCTTGAAATTCTGTGGAGTTGATATATGTTATTCTATGTCATATACAAAAAGTCCAAAGTATTCAGCACCAAGGGATTTGAAGTATGGGAAAAACATTAGAATTTGAACAGGGGCCTATCAGACCACCCAATGAGGCCAGAAGTTTTCTTTTAAGGATTACACGTAATTGCCCTTGGAACCAATGCCTTTTTTGTCCGATATATAAAAACAGAAAGTTTTCTTTGAGGACCGTGGAGGAGATCAAACAGGATATCCGGACCGCCAGAGAAATGGCTGATGACATTGAGGCTATTTCAGTGAAGCTCGGTGACAAGGGTAGGACCACAGATCAGGTCATCAACCAGATCTTTAACAGTTCCGGGTATAGCAACGCGTACCGGAGCCTTGCAGCATGGCTCTATTATGGGACCAAGGCCTGTTTTCTACAAGACGCAGACAACCTCGTCATGAAGACCGCTGATCTCGTGGAAGTCCTGGAGTTTCTCAAAGAGAAATTTCCTGAGATCTCCCGTGTGACCACTTATTCAAGGGCGAGGACCATTGTCCGGAAATCCGTAGAGTCCCTGAAAAAGATCAGAAAGGCAGGCCTGAACAGGGTTCATGTAGGACTGGAAACGGGGTATGATCCTCTTTTAAAACTGGTAAAAAAGGGGGTCACGGGCGCTCAGCATATCGATGCGGGTCAAAAGGTCCTAAAGGCGGGTATGGAGCTTTCGGAATATGTGATGCCCGGTTTAGGGGGACAGGGCCTTTGGAAAGAGCATGCTGAAGCGACGGCCAACGTCCTAAATCAGATCAACCCCCACTTTATTCGCCTAAGGAGCTTGAGGGTTCCTGAGCGGGTGCCCCTGCGCGAGATGGTAGAGGCGGGTGAACTCCAAATGCAGACCGATGATATGTTGGCTGAAGAGGTTCGGGTGTTTATCGAAAACCTCGATGGTATAAACAGCACGGTCACGAGCGATCACATGATGAATCTTCTGGAAGGGGTGAGCGGGAAGCTTCCGGGGGACAAAGAAAAGATGCTCGATGTGATCAGAAAATATCAGGAGCTGCCGGATACAGAACGGCTTGTTTATCGTTTCGGTCGTCGGGGTGGAGCGTACCGATCGACGGATGATTTAAAGACAGACGCAGTAACCTATGAAAAAATTGAAAACCTGATCCGGGAGCTGAAGGCAAAGGGCGGCATGGCGGAAGTAGAAAAAACCATCAATGAGATGGTAGATCAGTATGTCTAATAAAACCAAAGGTCAAAGGCACAAGGTGAGAATTAGAGGGTAAGAATGCAATATCATGTGAGATTTCTACTCGGCTTATATTCTGGATTCTGGCTTCTGAATTCTGACTCCTTAACTTTTCATTTTTTTTGGAAATTTTAAACAATGTCTTATTATCCTATTTTTCTCGATTTGAAGGGGAAGACCGCCCTGGTGGTTGGTGGCGGCGTGGTTGCCCAGAGGAAGATTGAGACCCTGCTTGAACACGGTGCGAAGGTCCATGTGATCGCAAGGGAATTGACCCCGGAGCTGGTTGGACTTTTGGAGGCCGGGAAAGTCGAGCACAAGGGAGAAGAATTCCACGAAAACCACCTGGACAAAGCCTTTATTGTCATAGCGGCGACGGATGATGCGGCTCTCAATCGACAGGTGAGCCGGTCCGCACAGGAAAAGGGTTTGCTGATCAACGCGGTTGACCAGCCCGAAGATTGCAATTTCATTGTACCCTCTGCGCTCAGAAGGGGAGACCTA
>JAQYVK010000501.1 GCA_030145585.1 Desulfatiglandales bacterium
GATCTCCTCAAGTTGGAAGACGGAAAGCCCTGGCCCCGTGACGACAGGTATATCGTGAGGCTGGAGCCGAATCTTCAGACGGGCATGCTCAAGAGATTGATCCTTGAAAACCGGGAACCCTTTGTTCTGAGTAACGACAATCCAAAGTATGGCGGCCCCATCAAAATCTCCGAATTCTGGGATCGAAAATATTTTACCGTTGTTGCAAAGGACTTTGAGGAAGATGTGGTGCACAATTCTTACTTGCGCGATTCTTTTTTCCAGAGAACCGATAATCTCGTCCTCTGGAAAGATGGTCGGGAAGATGTCGATTTTTTCGTCGGTATGAGTCCGCTGGTCGTTTCGGTGATGGAAGATACGTTCTTGATGCGTCTGGCCGATCCATCTTATGGTGTTCCGGTCGTAAAATCCCGTTTCACCTCCTATCCGAAGGTCGTTCCTAACGCCAAATGGTTCGCTCCCGATCCAACGGCCGCTTTTGTCCCCAAAATGAAGGGTTTTACACGCAAGTATGTGAGAAACCGGAAAAAGCAGAGACTGGTTGCCTCAGAGACCCTTGTAGTCAGGCAAAGCTATGTGGATTACAGGAAGGGAAAGATTATTATTCCGCCTGGAGGCCTTTATTACAGCACCCGAAACAGCCGAAACATCCGTCCTGGCGAGCCACTCTATCTCCTTGGAAAAAAGGCATATCTATTGCGATTTAAAAGTTATCTGGTCGTAAAGAAAGATTTTCGGCTCGATTTATGGAAGGAGCAGCCCATGGGTGACGGCAACCCCCTGTTCTGGCAGGATGAGCCCCTGGGTGATGGGACCAAGGCGATACGGTACATGGGGTCCTCGATAGTGTGGGGGAGACCCGTCGCGCTGCTCCGTATTACAAAATACTCCGGTAACAACTGGGGAGCGGGTATCTTTATAACTGACGGGTTTAAGGGCTACGGCGATGTTTCCGAGTTAGCATCTCTAAAAGCCGGCAATTCGCCCCAGGATTATAATTTGTTCTTGCCCAAAGAATTCGGGGAAGGCGCAACTTACCTGATCCCAAAGTTCATCGCGCCCGATTTCGTTGAAATTGCAGAGATGGGCACGCCCGGCATGGATTGGTTTACGGTCACCTTCAAAGCGCCCAAAAGGGTCCGTTTGAGACAGGGTGGAGAGACCAAGGTCGGAAAATATCAACTGCGGCTCAAAGAGGTGGACAAGGAGAACAAACAGGTGACCCTTGCGCTCATCGATGCTTCCGGTAAGATTGTCGTTGAAAAACCCCTCGGCCCCCTTGACCAGGAGCTTTATGACACCATGCCTCAATATGCACCTTCACAACAAAAGGTCATGATGTACCATGAAGACATCCAGGTGGATATAGATCTTCCCGTTAACTTTGAGAAGCCAAAGATCGCCTTTTGGGTGGCGACGGGCGCCCAAACCTTTAACCGGGACAATCCCTGGCCGGGTGATGAGCGCTTTTTGATCAGACCGGATGTGTGCGGACATTGCTACCAGCTCAATGAAATTATACTAGATAATAAGGAACCCATTGTGCTTGATGGGAAAAACAACGTCTTCACGGGGCTGGGAGGATATTTTAAGATCATCGTCGATGATTTCGACGGCGAAGCGATTAATGCCTGGCACATCGAAGATCGATTCGGTAAAACAACGCCCAATCTGGCAGAATATCCGAGGGACAATCTCGATGTCATGGTCGGTGTCAACGGGACCACGGAGAGCTTTTTGCGAGGGACGGTTCTTGAAAGACTCGCTTACCGGGAAATTTGGAGATTGAAGTAGAAAACCCAGTCAATGTAACACAGACTTGAGTTCCCATAGTTTGAGAATTTTGAACATTTTATCTTATTATCAGACTTTTTTGGAGTAATGGAATAAAGGAGTGATGGAGTAATGGAGAGCCTGAAAATCTGAAAAGTACCGCGGTTCTGTTTTTACCCAATACTCCAATACTCCAGCACTCCTGTACTCCTGTAAGCCTTTAATCCAAAGGTAATTAATTCAATCCATGCTATGAGAGTGTGGTTTTATCAATTAAAAAGAAGAAAAGGGAGATTCTTAGTATGGCCGTTACAGCAGCGTCAGCGTCAAAGGACTCAAAATCCTCCATCTGGAGTGCCCTGCCCAGTTTTCGCGAAAGTTATCCGGGGCTACTGGCCCTGGTTATCATTGCTGTTTTTTGCGAACTGCCGGGTCTTCCCTGGCCCTTCACCGTGCATCATCTCTTACAATATATTGACCATGTCCTGCCTCCCATCTACGGAAAAGGGCTTTTCATCGATCTATTACACTTTAACTATGTCGTGATCAGTCTGGCTGTCGGCATTTTGATCAGAAACTTGATTGGTGTGCCAAAAAGCTGGGAAAAGGGCCTGAGCTATTATTCCGTTTTTTTGCACGCCGCGATCATCATGTTGGGTTCCCAATACTTGTTGAGGGACATGGTTAAGTTGGGTGGCGTGACCATCATCATTATGGTCATATTCGTTTTTGGATCCTGCGCGCTGATGATTTTTCTGGGACGACTTTTTAAACTGGAAGATTCGCTTTGTGGGATTATGGCCGCGGGCTTCGGCATGTGCGGCGTAACTGCGGTGGTGGCTACCGCCCCCATGGTGCGGGCCAGAAGCGAACAGATAACCTATGCCATAGCGGCTTCAGTGTCATTCGGCATCTTTTGTTTGATCGGCCTGCCTGCGCTTGGCAGAATGCTCGGTATCACGCAGTATTCCTTCGGCGTCCTCAGTGCGACAGGGGTTCCGAATTCCGCCCAGGTCATCGCTACCGGATTTATGTACGGGTTTGAAGGGGGTAAAGTGGCCGGCTTTGTCAACATTGGAAGGATCGTCCTGATACCGGCCGGCGCCCTGTTCATCTACTTCTTCACGATGACGCGTGATGTGCTGGAAGCAGAAAAGATCGATATATGGCAGACGGTGAAAGAAAAATTTCCGATTTACGTGTTGGGGTTTATCGTCGTCTGGGCAGCGAACTGTCTTCACTTTTTCCCGAAACCGTCCGTATTCGCCATGGAAAAAGTGATGATCTGGTTCTTCAGCCTTTCCTTTGTCGGCCTCGGCCTCCAGACCAATCTGGCCGATGTCAGGAAGGCGGGCATTAAGGGGGCAGTCGTCGGTTACATAGGAGGTGCTATAAAACTTGGTCTCGCTATTGTCGTCATCGTTATCTTGATGAGACAGGGGTACCTAAGATAGGTAGGAAACCGTTTAGAGGTTCAGAGTTCAGGGTTCAAAGGTTCAGGGTTTAAGGTGGGGATGGGAACCTATGAGAATAGAAAAATTTGAGGATATTGAAGCATG
>JAQYVK010000502.1 GCA_030145585.1 Desulfatiglandales bacterium
CCAAGTTGATATTAATGGAAAGGCAATCAAAATAATGATCGTCAGCACATCCATGACCATAAACCATGCGCAACCACGTATGATGTCACCGAGACGTGCGTATGGAAACACACCCTTCATGATGAACAGGTTGAGGCCTACGGGCGGCGTAATCACCGATATTTCCACCAGTTTAACCGTGATAATCGCAAACCATATGGGGTTAAAACCCATGCCCTGTACAACGATCGGAAAAACGAGGGGGACCGTCACCAGGACCATGGATAGGGGGTCGAAGAACATGCCCAGCGGAAGATACAGGAGGCAAATACAGGCCAATATAAGGGTTTTCGGCATAGCCAGGGAACCAACCCACGCGATTGCATCTGGAATGACCCCCGACAGGGTGATGAAAAGACTGAAAATTCCAGCACCAACGATGAAAGCGAATATCATGGCACATAAGCTGATCGTGTCCATAACCGCATTTTTAAGCACAATCCATCGGGTCCTTCCCCTGGCGATCGCTATGAATACCATGACGAGGGCAATAAAACAGCCCAAGGCTGAAACCTCTATGGCCGTGGCGATTCCCGTATATAGCCCCCCCATAATTGTTATGAATAATAACACCACGCCCCAGGCCTTACCCAGCGAGAAAAACCTCTCTTTCCAACTGTAATTCTGTCCCCCGGGAGCCAGCTTTGGGTTGATGATACATCGCACATTAACCATCGCCATATAAATCAATACACTGAGGATTCCCGGCAGAATCCCGGCCATAAAAAGTTTGCCGATGGAAAGTTCCGCCAACACACCGATAATGACCAGACTCCCGCTTGGGGGGATGAGAATGCCGACCGTCCCGGCAGAGGCTGCAGCACCGGTAGCCAGCCTCATGTCATAACCGTATTTTCGCATTTCGGGAACCGCGATTTTGCCCATAATGGCGGTCCCTGTGGCCCCTGAACCGGTCGTGGCCGCAATCAGGCCGCAGGATCCAATGGTCACCAAGACCAAGCCGCCCTTGAGTTTAGACAGCCATGTGTTGGCCATGCTGTAGGCATCGGCGGCCAACCCCGATGCTTCTGCAAAATTCCCCATAAGAACGAATAGAGGGATGACAGACCAGGCGAATGTTGCTACCCGGCTGACAGGGAAAGTCCCCACCGTATAAAGCAGCGTTGCCCAATCTTCCATCAGGACAATACCCAGGCTCCCAGCCAGAGCGATGGCAAAAGCAATAGGCATCCCCATAGCAATCAAGAATAGCATCAGGGCAACCATTAAAACCACTGTAGTAATCGGTTCCATTATTCGCTCTCAACAACGTCTTGTTCACGAGGTATGAGTGTAAGAATTTGCCGTACGATTTGAACCCCCAGCGAGATGACAAGTAGAGTGCAACCGAGAGCCGCTATAAAACTCGGCCACCAGACGGGCAATCGAACTGTTGTCCTCGATAAGAGGATTTTATTTGCCCAATCGAGGTAAGCTCGATCAGCTATCTGAAGTGTCATGACTACAAAGAAGGTCAAGGCAACCAATGAGAAAAAAATGTTCAAAACAGTCCGCAATTTTTTAGGAATAAGAATAAGGAAGGTCTCCACCCTGATGTGTATCCCTTTGAGTTGTGCATAGCCCAGGGAAAGAAAGGCGATAGCGACCAGCAGATATTCACTGATCTCGGTTGTTCCCCGTATAGGTGAATTGAAGAGGAATCGTCCTGACACATCACCAAACATGAGTAGAAACAGGGCGCAAATGGATATTGCACCCAGGAGGTACATGATCCCGCTTATTGACTCAATAATCCGTAATATCTTTTCCAGGTTCCTCAACGTCGTCGTACCTCTCTCAGCGCTTATATAACATCACGCTGGTCAAGAACGGTTTTAGCTGGCTCCGAAATCTCGATGTTAAATCAAGTGGACAGGACTCGGCTGTTTCTTTAGGCCCCCTTCTTCAAATTCAGAGTTCTCAGGGCGCGTATGCCGGAAAGACGGCGGGAAGGCACAGGCATGGCCCACAATCATGTGACATAATGCCACATCTTCGGGATACGCCCTGATAAGGGTCAGGGCGTATCCAACATCAGTGACAATATGTGTTATCCATCTTTTTTAAGAAAGATATATAGCCTCAACGATAAGGGTCCCTATTTAAGCTTCGCCTGAAAACGGCGGAACCACTCTTCACCCGGAACCCCTTGAGACTTGGCGGTCTTCAGCCAGGAGTTCCAGACGGCCTCCCGGCCGATCTTCTCGAGTCTGGCATATTCTTGATCCGAAAACCTGATCTCTTTGACCCCTTTTGATTTATACCATTCCCTCAATTTGACTTCTTCTTTGTCGACTTGAACAACAAAATGATCATGCATCCCGGCCATGACCCCTTCAATAGCCTTTTGATCTCTGGGAGATATTTTGTTCCATTTATCGAGATTGACGACATGGGCGCAAACCGGCTGCCCACCTAGTGGCCACTCAATAAGATATTTTAGTGTTTCGACTAATTTGAAAATCCTCCAGGTGTGATATGGCATCCCTATGACACCGGTGATCACCCCCTTCTGTAGGGCATCATAAGCCTGTGGGGCGACCATGGGCACATTGACGATATCCAGGGCGTCTACAAGCTCCTGCCAGAACCCTGCTGCCCAGACCTTCTTTCCTTTCAAGTCATCCATCGACTTAATCGGTTCTTTCACACCGGACCAATGTGCATGGGGTTGAAAAAACCATAGGGGTTTAACATTGACTTTTTTCAATTCCGCCTGCATGGCCGGCCACTCGTTATAGAGCTCCCACTGTGCTTTTGGGGCAGCTCGGTGGCCCTTATATAGAAAGGGCAACCCTCCGGCTGCAAGGAGTGGGACCTCCCACTGGTTGTAAGTTGTTACCAGAAAAGCACCGTCTGCAACACCGGCGCCTCCTACCATTTTAAGATAATCCGGCGCTTTGCCAAGTACGGCGCCCCAATAGATCTTTATCTTTACCCTTCCTTCTGTTGCCTCTTCTGTCAGTTTCGCCATTCTCTTAAGCGCAAGCTGGGTAGAACCCGGCACCTCCGGCTCAAAGGTTGTCCACTTCAGCACGAGTGGTTTCGCCGACGATGAAGAAATTCCCACAAAGGTTACCAGTGAACATACCAAGGACAGCACAACAAACAGTCTCACAATTTTCATCTTTCTCCTCCTTTTATGAATAATGTGTTTAAGGTTAAAAGATTCATCAAAATGCGACCCGTACTAAATGAACCAAAACTACTTGTTCCTCAAATTTTTCCCTTAAAAATTGGACAGCGGCTTTCTCTAAAGCCATGAATTTGATGGTGCTGCATAAACATCGAAGGGCATACTGTTCTCAGAAATCATGATTTATTTCCAGACAAGCAATATTCAGATCCATCTCTTTATACTTTAGAATTTTTATATGAGGTTTCTGGGGATTAAACTCTTCGAAGTGACCCATGGAACAGGTAAATTCGCATATCCTGCAGCCAGTACACTTGTTACTGTCAAAGACGAGGACTTTCTTCAATTTCTCAGCCATTCTCCTGAGTCCTTCTTCTTCAACCGCTTTTTATTTCGCGGATTTTCGGAAATATTAATTAAGACGGTTTTGGTGGGGTATAAGTCTCAATCTATCTATCTTTGTATTTTAATTTGACAGAAAATACAAGGCTAAAACCAGGCTCTGCCCATAGTCTGGAAAAAACAGGGCGGCAAGGATGCAGGTCCTGGAGAGCGTCACAAGGTTTTAACTCGAGAATTGGAGTGAACTCATATTTTAGAGGACGTTGAGTAGGATAATGGAGGGTGCAGAGCAGGAGGATTCTCCCCCTCATTCCAGGAATATTAGGGGACATTGTTTGCAAATTATACAAAATAGGGAGGCGAAGAAAGGTGATCGGGAGGAGGTAATGCCCAGGAGGGTCAGACTTGACTTACCAGGCACTTTTCATCATGTCATTTTAAGGGGTATTGAAAGAAAAAGATGTACATAAATAACAAGGACCGCAACGACTTCATATCCCGTTTTCTTAAACCATCTGCATCCCAATAGATGTACAGATTTGGAACAGATTCCTAAGATTCCTTAAAAAGCAATAGGGTGCCAATCCTAAGTGCTTGATATGACTGGTGGAGTTGGCCGGGTTCGAACCCATGACCTCATGAATGCCATTTGTCCTGTGAAATCAATTATTTCAATGATTTATGGTGGTTAGCTTGTCAAATTGCCATAAATCATGTCAAATCGTTTGAGTGAAATGCACCTTATATGCACCCTGATTAGGCATATTGAGAGCTATTTAAAATTGCGGGAATCCTATGAATTAGGACATCCCGCTCATTTTGAAGACCTATTCAAGTTGAGGAGGTGCTTGGGAAGTCAGCCACAATCAAATGGAAAGCATTTGAGGTTTCGATTAACAGATGTATTGTACGATTTGGCGCGATTGAAGGTAATCGGCAAGAAGACTTCAATAATTATCTTTTCTCAAACACAATTTCTGTGCTAATTTTTCCAAGAACATGTTTTAGGGAATTATTTTGGAACCACCGTCACATTTTACGCTCGATGGAGAATACTCGCGATAGCGTTCATCAACTGTAAGGTGCGAAGTTTGGTCTTGTTTTTATAGTCATAACTCGCTAAGAATAGAAGATAACTTACTACTATGATTAAAATCAAACTAAGGCTTTCATCCTGGGTTGCCGCCAAGCTTGGAGATGAAAATTCCGGCTGGCTCACTCTGGAGAAAGAGGTGGGAGAAGGCTCTACCATCAGTGACTTATTAGCAGGAATAGTTATGACTTATCCGGGTTTGCGTGAGGCAGTTTATAGTCCTGATACAGGACTGGTAGATAAGCGGATTAATATCGCTCTTAACGACCTATTCTTGAATTCTCGTGAAATATCACAGGTAAAACTTAGCGATGGTGACACTGTTTTTCTTTTCCCCTCACATTGGGGGGGGTAGCCATAGGCTAAGGATTGAGGGAGTAGAAAATTTTAAGGTCAGGTGAGGGAGTGCTTTTCAAGTTGCACATCTTGGTTAGAAGAGACTAGTAGGAGGCAGTCATCATGGCACCAGAAAAGGATCCGGTTTACACGGGCAGGTTCATCAGGGTTAATCTCACTGCTAAAGAAGTTACTGAAGAAGTCCTTGACCAGGAAATCGTGAGGAAATATGTGGGTGGGACAGGCTTTGGGGCTAGAATTTTATATAACGAGGTTGCACCGGGCGTAGAGTGGTCGCACCCGGATAACCGGATGATTTTTGCTACCGGCCCACTGGGAGGCACGAGGACAGCAGGCTCAGGGACATTCTCTCTGGTAACCAAAGGACCACTCACCAATGGTGGTACGGCTACCCAAGCCAATGGTTTCTTTGGCGCCTATCTAAAGCTTAATGGATTGACAGGGGTGGTGATTCAGGGCGCCTCTGACCAATGGGTTTACCTCTATATTCATGATGGCAAGGCAGAACTCAGGGATGCGCAGCATCTCTTGAATAAGGACACCTGGGAGACTGAGGATATTATCAAGAAAGAACTGGGTTACAAAGAGAAAGGGATGAGTGTGTTTGGTATTGGTCCGGCGGGCGAGAACCTCGTAAAGTTCGCAGGCGTCATTGGGGATAAAGGACATGCTGCTCCCCATAATGGTAGCGGTGCCGTTATGGGTTCCAAGAAGCTCAAAGCTATCGCTATTGCTCGAGGTAAAAATAAAGTTCCCGTATTTGACAGCGATAAGGTTGCCACCTTGGTAAAGCAGATGCATGAGGATGTCATGGAGTGGCCAGTAGGGAATGAGACGCACAAATGGGGAACCAGTATGGGTTTTCCCTGGATGCTCGCCAGTGGCAATCTGCCGATAAAGAACATGAACACCAACCTATTCCCTAACTACGAACCGTTTTTAGGTGAGAACTATCGCGAGAACAAGAGCTTTGAGATGAAACCAACCAGCTGTTGGGCATGTCCTTCAAATCATCTTCACATCATGAAGGTTACTGATGGGCCCTATGCCGGCTATGTAGGTGAGGAACCTGAGTACGAATGCTGGGCGCTGTTCGGGCCCAACTTGATGAACTACGATGTTCGATCCGTTTTTGTCCTGTCGAATGAGGTGGATAAACTCGGCATGGACGTCAATGAGGCAGGGTGGCTCATGGCCTTTGTGACCGACTGCTACGAGAGGGGCATCATTGGGAAGGAAGACACTGATGGGTTGGAGATGACGTGGGGGAACGCAGAGGCAGTGCGACAGATGTTGCATAAGGTAGCTAAGAGAGAAGGACTTGGCAACATCCTGGCTGAGGGCGTAAAACGGGCCGCAGAGCAGATTGGTGGCGATGCGCTCAATTATGCAGCGTATATTCAGAAGGGTCACGCTCCCCGGGGACACGACCACCGCGCCCGCTGGACTGAGATGCTTGATTATGCCACCTCCAACCAAGGGACTATTGAGACTGGGCCTTGCCCTGTGGGACCCGATGAATTAAAACTGCCTCCGCTCAGTGACACATTCTCCCCCGATCATGTCCCCCTCATGGTCGCTAAAGCCAAGCCGGGACGTCAGCTTGTGGACATGTTAGGGGTTTGTGTCTTCAGGGTAGGACTTAACTTTACCCATATCGTCGACCTCGTCAATGCTGTCACAGGATGGAACATGAGTGTTGATGAAGCTTTTGCTGCCGCTGAGAGAGAAGTGAACCTTATGAGGGCTTTTAATATCAGGCACGGTGTTAGTATGGCGGTGGAAGCCCCCTCTATACTGTATAGCTCAGTGCCGGTGGATGGTCCAGCGAAGGGCCCCCACGACGCACCCCACACAAACAAAACATTTTCACCCAACAAAGGCTAAGGAAACAGATTAATCAGACTTCCGATCGTCGAGGTCGAATCGCTTACAAACACAATCCACGGCAATCAAGACGTTAACCCGATCCGCCAGAATATTAGGCCTTACCGTCACTCAGTGCAACTTTGCCAATGTCGTTCGCTCTGTGAGCCGCCGATGACCAGTATGAGCCGGACTTGCCTTGAGCACTAATGCGGCACTCTAATTCGCTGTGTTTCGTTATCATCGTCTCTCTTC
>JAQYVK010000503.1 GCA_030145585.1 Desulfatiglandales bacterium
CCAATTATCGAATCTTAGTCTAGGCCTAAAGGACCTCATAACCCTTCAGGCCAAGGGAAAATATGTTCATAAAAAAGAGACCCCAGACATCCAGCTTTCCATAGATATACCAAAGACCCATATAGAACCGGTCTTTCAACATTTCATTGTGGAGCCCTTCAAGACCCAGAAACCATTCTTACCTTCTTTGGAATTGGGGGGGGCCTTTTCAGCGAATGTTGCCTTGACATCGAACGAGCTGGGCAGACGTGTTATGGGGCACTATCTCTGGCACGAGGGAGAGCTTGTTTCCAAGGAGAATGGGTTTTCTTTTAAGGGTATTGATCTCGATCTTCCCCTCTGGTATCAGACCCACAAACCGAAAGCAGGCGCAAATGACCTCATCGGGCAATTATCCATCCAATCCATGGCTCTTCCGTTGCTGCCTGAGCAATCCCTCAAAATACCATTAAACGCAGGACCCAATCGATTATCCGTGAGATCCCCCACTGTCCTCAAAGCGGACGCCGGTGAGATCCGATGGGGCCCTTTGACAGGTTCCAGCCTGTACTCCTCCCGTCCGACCTTAGAGACCAGTCTTACCCTGAGTGCCGTCGAGCTGGGCCCTTTTCTATCTGAAATTTGGTCACGTTCAATTCAAGGGACCCTGAACGGCACCCTGACACCCATTCTTTATGCTGGAAATACTTTCAGCAGCAAAGGCAAATTAAATATGCGCGCCTTTGGCGGGGACCTTGTCTTCTCCGACGTTGGGGCATCCGGCCTCTTTACATCCACACCCTTGTTTAAACTGAACGCCCAGGTCAATGACCTCCACCTCGACCTGTTGACCCGGGATACCTCTTTTGGGCGGATTGAAGGGATCCTGAACGGCCGAATCCTGGACCTTGAGATTGCCCATAGACAACCACAAAAATTCGATCTCCTATTAGAGACAGTAAAAAAGAAAGGCGTAAGTCAAAGGATCAGTATCATGGCTGTAGACAACATTGCCCGAATTGGCGGAGGTCAGAGCCCTTTCATGGGATTTGCCGGGGTGATTACCTCCTTTTTTAAAGAATTTCCCTACAAGAAAATCGGGGTGCATGCGACCCTGGACAATGATATCTTCAAAATTCGTGGCACTATCAAGGAAGATGGAACGGAATTCATAGTAAAAAGAGGTGGCCTTTCAGGCGTAAATGTTATAAATCAAAACCCTGATAACCGAATCCGTTTTCAGGACATGGTGAAGCGGGTTAAACGGATCACGGCCGACAAGGGCGGTCCCGTAATTGAGTAAGGCTCCGCACCCTAAAAGACGGGAGTGATACTCGTTTTATCCACCCTCCTGGCGACTGTAAGAAATTAAGCATCTACAGTCGCCCAGTGACTGTAAGAAATTAAGCATCTACACAGTCAGTACCCCTCCCATCGAGGAAGGGGAATATAAAAAGATGCCATTCACGTCTGATCTAAAGGACGGGGCATTCTGGCGAAAGAAAGTAAAGGTCTTTCTTAAGGAGGTTCATATGAAAATTCGAAATCCATTGTGGGTGGTCATTCCCTGTTTTCTTTTTGTTCTTTTTGCCTGTGTAACTATCAATATTTACTTTCCGGCGGAAAAGGTAGAATCCGTGGCTGGAGAGATCGTTGATGAAATCAGGGGCCAGAGTGGCGGAGATGAGCAAAAACCGCCTGGAGGACAGAAGGATTCTTTTTTACGTAAAATCCGTCTGGCTCTTGCTCCCAGTTCGGCCTGGGCCCAAGAGGCCGTTGAGGTTTCCAACCCCACAATCCGGGCCCTGAAGGACAAGATGAAAGGGCGATATGCTCAGATGAAACCCTATTATAAAAAAGGCATGCTCAAAGAGGGAGACAATGGTTATGTCTCTCTTGGTGCGACCGGGGGATTGGGACTCAAAGATAAGAGGGACCTGAATGCCCTTGTTGGCGCGGAAAACAAGGACAGGAAAAGTTTGTATGAAGAGGTCGCAAAGGCCCTGAACATCGACCCGGGTCAGATAAACAAGATTGAAGCGATTTTTGCCAAGGAATGGCAAAAATCGGTCCCCTAAATCCTTCGTGGGATTAGATGTGGGTTTTCATCGGAATGGGGGCACTGGCTTTTTGAATATCTTTACTTAAGCTTGAAGAACCATGTCCTCCGGGTGTTGTTAGATTCAATTGACTCTGTCAAAAAAATGAAAACCGGTGTTTAAATTCGAAATCCGAAACAAATTCGAAATAATAATGTTCCAATGACAGAAACAAACGCACCAAGTGGTGGTTTCGAAACCAAATTCCGTATAGTATGGTTTCGGTCATTTTGGATTTTGGTCATTTGATATTGTTTCGAGTTTCGGATTTCGAAATTCGAATTTTTATGCTCTATAGAACGATGCACACGCACCCATTAGGAGCATTACCTCAATGCAATGTCCTTTGGGCGTGGATTCTTTGCTCCATCTTTGCAGGGGGATGATACGATGCCTAAACAAAACAAAGGGCGTAGCAGCGGGAAAGGGACTTTGCGTGATGAGGCGGCAGTGCACGACGCTACCCTTCATCAACACATTACGAAATCCCTCACGGCTTACGGTGGGAAAGCCTCAGAAAATTTGGAATGGCTTTATGCTAACTTGCACCCCTACTTTTTTATCACCATGAAGGAAGAGATCGATACTATTGTTACCCTCGCTTCCTCCCTCCAAAGTATTGTCGAAAACCGACAAATCGTTCTGACAGACCAGCCCAAAAAGCTTATAGTCGCACGCCTCGACGTCGCAGGGTCTCTTTATGATACCCTCAAAACCCTCCAGGAGCAGGAGATCTCATACGCTGAAATGATTCACTCCTATGGACCGATTCCCGGGACCGAAACCAATTTGGAGATCCAGAGGTACGAGTTCGACAGAAAGAGCCACGATGATATAGTCAAGGCGGATGAGATAAACATTGATCGAAAGACTCGAAATGCCGTCTTCTCTATCATGAAGCGTCTATATCCTGAATTCGACTTTCGGGAGTTCGATGAGGAATTGCGCCTTCTCTGGCTCAATAACGAATGTTATTTGAGGATCTCACCCCCTGAGCGCATCGCCAGGATCTTATGGTTATATCAACAGGGCATGGCTCATGACGGTCTGTACCTGGATATAGAAAAGAAAAAGGATGTGACCCGTCACTGGGAAACCCGGCTCCTGTTTTCTGTAGAGGATCCCCCCCAGAAAGGATTTTTGACCCAGGTGAGTGAGGTGTTCCAACGCCTGAAAATTGGTGTGCGTCGTTCCTATAGCTTAAACATCAACACAGGGGTGAACGTTTACTTTTTGAGTACATTTTACGTAACCACGTTTGATGGGGAATTGATTAAAAAAAATACAGACCTCTCCCATAGATTACAAACAGAACTCTACAACACCCAGATCCTATCCACTGCCAGGAGCACCTATAAGGACTTTGTGTCCAATCGCATCATGACGGGCGAAGAGGCCTCTTTGACCAATGCCTTCGTGGCATTCTGCCACACCAGTCTTGCACACAACCAGCCGGACCGTTTTGATCTCGAGACGGTCAAGAGTGCTTTTCAATCTGACCCTGAGATTACTTTGAAGATCATGGACGTTTTTAAGCAAAGGTTTGACCCGGGCATCCGTAAAAGGAAAGCCGGCTACGAAAAAGCCTTGGAAGAAACCGAGCAGATTATCGAGGGATACAACACTGGGCACAGGTACCTGGACGAGATCCGTAAAACGATTTTTCGAGCCTGCCTCGCTTTTATTTGTCACACCCTAAAGACCAATTTTTTTGTGCCCGAAAAGCATGCCCTCTCTTTCCGCCTGGATCCCGCATATCTGGATGATCTTGGCCCTGAGTTTACCTCCGACCTTCCAAAAGATATCCCTTTCCGAATCACGTTCTTTTTTGGACGCTACGGGGTGGGATATCACATTGGGTTTTCTGACATCGCCAGGGGCGGGTGGAGGACCATCATCTGTAGGAGTCATGACGAGTACACCACCAATACCAACACCCTCTTTCGGGAAGTCTATGTCCTCGCGCACACCCAGCACCTCAAGAACAAAGACATCTATGAAGGCGGATCCAAGCTCACGGTGGTCCTCAACGCTGAGGGTCCTGATTCTCCCGAGGGAATCACTCAACGCCTATACAACCTCCAGTATGGGTTTACCAATGCCTTCCTCGATATTTTCGTTACGAATAATGGGAAAGTCAAGAACCGGGATGTGGTGGACTATTACGGAGAGGACGAGGCGATCGAACTGGGGCCGGATGAAAACATGCATGACACTATGATCGAATTGATTGCAAAACAGGCCGTCAAACGGGGCTATCTTCTCGGCGTCGGCATCATGTCCAGCAAACGCGTCGGTATCAATCACAAAGAATACGGCGTTACTTCCAGGGGGGTCATAAAATTTTCAGAGATTGCCATGAGAGAACTGGGGGTGGACACCAGTCATGATCCCTTCAATGTTAAGATCACGGGGGGGACCAATGGAGATGTCGCGGGCAATGCCATTCTTCTTTTGCTGGAACGATGTCCCGGCGTAAAAATTAGAAGTATAGCAGCAGGCGCGGGCGCTCTGTACGACCCGTCCGGGGCGGATCCGAAAGAGCTTAGCCGGCTGGCCCTGAAAAAGGATATCATTGATTTTAACCCAAAGGCCCTGCATCAAGGAGGTTACATCCTCTTTCGGCGACAACGCAAGAAAGATGGACTACGCGAATTGCACCGAAAGTTGGTTCGCACTGATTCCGGTGTCTCAGAGCAATGGATCACGGCCGATGAATTTTATCGGGAGTTTGAAAACCTCATCTTTTCCGTGCAGGCCGATCTTTTCCTCCCATGCGGAGGGAGACCCGAGACCATTGACGATGATAACTGGCAGGACCTTTTCACTCCCAATGGAAGCCCAACGGCAAGGGTGATTTCTGAAGGGGCAAACTCATACATCACCCCGAACGCTAGAAAGGAAATACAGAAGCGAGGTGTTGTGGTCCTTCGGGATGCGTCGGCAAACAAATGTGGGGTAATCTCTTCATCCTATGAAATTATCGCGAATCTTCTTCTCACGGAGAAAGAGTTCCTCAAAGAGAAAGAAGCCTATGTGGGGGACGTACTGCGCATTCTTGACAAGAGAGCTGAGGACGAGGCGAATCTCATATTCAAAAGGCATCGCGAAGAGGAGGGAAAGCATCTATATACTGAAATCAGCAACGCCATCAGCACGGAAATCAACAACCACTATGCAAGGCTGTTCGCTTTTTTTAGGGACCGGCCGGAGCTGTCGGATCGGTTACCATACCGAAAAGTGCTTTTGAATCACCTTCCCACCCTCATTCGGGAACAACCAAAATACAGGGCCCGAATAAAGAAGTTACCACCGAAGATCAAGTACGCCATCCTGGCGAGTGAAATCGCCTCTTACATCGTCTACCATGGCGGCTGGGAGGTCGATTTTGAAAGCAGGCTCGATGGGTACTTGAAGGAAGCATTCTCATAACAGGTTTGGAGTGGGTGTGAGTGGTTTCAATTTTTTCGGAGAAATGGTAAGATAGGGGTATAGGCTGTAGGCTGTAGGGAGAAAGGGGAATCGCTAAGCGCAGAGCGCAAAGCGCATAGCGAAAAAGGAATAGAACCTTCAAAATTGCAGATACCGCCGTTCAGAAAACTATAAAGAATAGATGGACCAAAAGGGGAAGCGGGGAAGGAAAGAATTTTTTAACGACTAAATATTGCTATGGAAAAGATTACTTCAGAAACATACGACAAATACTTAAAAGCCCTGATGGATATTAGCCGGGCGATAACGTCCGACCAGTACCTGGAAGATATCCTCAAATTGATTGTCATGGTCACGGCACGGGTGACAGGGGTGGAAATTTGCTCCCTATGGTTGATTGACGATAGAGTTACCCCAAAAAAGATCCGACTGAAGGCCACTCAGGCTATAGACCCGGAATATGTCAAGGATAGGTCGTTGAATATGGACGAAGGCGTGGTTGGCCTTGTTGCGACCACAAAACGTCCTCTTATCATCGAGAATATCTTAAGGGAGCCCCGTTTCAAGGAAAAAGATATGGCCAAAAAATTGGGATTGGTTTCCATGATTGGTGTGCCGCTTGAGGTCAAAGACAAGGAGGTCATAGGTGTCGTAAACTGCTTTACTTCAGAACCTCATCATTTCCTAGAAGCAGAGATAAACCTCATCACGGCGGTGGCCAACCAGGCCGCGGTAGCCATTCTCAATACCGAACTCATGGTAAAATCCAAAGTGATCCAAGAAGAATTAGAGACCCGAAAGCTTGTGGACCGGGCCAAAGAGATCCTCATGACCCGTCATAACATGGAGGGTGAAGAGGCCTACCGATGGGTTCAAAAAAAGAGCATGGATTCGCGAAAATCCATGCGACAAATCGCTGAAGCCATCCTTCTCTCCGACGAACTCGAATAGCTTTCCTCAATATTTCCAGCCTGTTAGCAAAATACCCTGCCCCGAATTCATTGCTACTTAATTTTTTTTATTTTTCTCTAATAATAACTTGACATCATCAGTAAATACAGCTAATTAATAATGTTCTAAGAATAGTGAAAATGAAATTCCGCACAAAGGTGTGCGGGATCTTTTTTTGAAGGACAAAGGCGTCTTATCCCTTGGGGTAGACGCTTTTTTTTGTTTGATGAACTTTAGCTAATAAATAGTCAATGAAAGGAGGATGACAAAAAATGAACCTACATCAACCCAATGCCAACGAGGCTTTGCAGACCAAAAATCGTTCCCGAAGTGTGGCCCCGCAGTCAGGTATTTGTAGTCGCTGTGTGGATGGCTGTAAAGGAAACTGCGACCTCTTTAACGCGACGTTCCGAGGACGGGAATTGCTATATCCCACGCCCTTCGGAGAGGTCACGGCAGGCGCCGATAAGGACTACCCTGTCGATTATTCTCATCTCAATATCATGGGGTATGCGTTTGGTGCCGAAGGAGCCATTGCCGATCCTGATCATGCCACCTTTCCATCGGTCGATACGGAGACCTCTTTTGGGACTACTGACAAAGTGAAGATGAAGATCCCAATGTTCACAGGGGCACTTGGAAGCACGGAAATCGCCCGTAAGAACTGGGAGCACTTTGCTATCGGTGCCGCCATCACCGGGATCAGTCTGGTTTGTGGTGAGAATGTGTGTGGCATCGACCCAGAACTTGAGCTCGATAATAAGGGCAAAATCGTTGAAGCTCCTGATATGCGGCGAAGGGTAGAGCAATACCGCCGGTATCATGACGGTTATGGTGATATCTTAGTACAAATGAACGTCGAGGATACGCGCTTAGGCGTGGCCGAGTATGTCATCGACAAACTGGGCGTGGAGACCATTGAGCTGAAATGGGGCCAGGGTGCCAAGTGCATCGGCGGTGAGATAAAAGTAAACTCACTCGATCGGGCCCTTGAGCTGAAAAAGCGTGGTTACATCGTGACCCCGGATCCGGAAAGCCCTGCCAATAAAGCAGCTTTTAAGGCTGGTGCTATTAAAGAATTTGAGCGGCATTCCCGTTTGGGATTTGTAGATCAGGAAGGATTTATGGCTGAGGTGGAACGCATCAGGAAGCTCGGGGCTAAACGCATCACTTTGAAGACCGGCGCCTATCCCATGCGTGAACTGGCGATGGCTATCCGATGGTCTTCTGATGCCAAAATCGATCTTCTGACTATCGATGGCGCACCGGGCGGTACCGGGATGAGCCCTTGGCGCATGATGTCTGAATGGGGTGTGCCGGCCATATACCTGCATTCCATGGCCTATGAACTATGCGATCGTTTGGCCAAAAGTGGGCAATGGGTGCCGGATATCGCTTTTGCGGGTGGTTTTTCTTCAGAGGACCACATATTCAAGGCACTCGCCCTTGGAGCCCCATATTGTAAAGCCGTATGTATGGGCCGGGCCCTGATGATTCCTGGTATGGTGGGCAAAAACATCGAGCGTTGGCTCAAGGGAGAAGATGGGGGTCTCCCTAGAACTGTGTCCAATTATGGCACGACTAAAGAAGAGATCTTCGTATGCTATGAGGAACTGAAGGAAATATACGGAAATGAAATAGACAATATCCCCTTGGGTGCTGTCGGCATCTACAGTGTTGGTGAAAAGATTCGTGTTGGGCTTCAGCAGATGATGGCCGGTGCCCGGAAATGGGGCGTGAATTTTATTTCAAGACAAGACCTGACTGCCTTGACCGAGGAAGCGACCATGGTAACTGATATTCCTTACGTCATGGATGCTTACAGAGAAGAGGCCCTCGAAATCATTTACGGAGGCGGGATGCGTTTTTCCGACTATCGTAAGGTAGCAAA
>JAQYVK010000504.1 GCA_030145585.1 Desulfatiglandales bacterium
GCTGACTGTAGATGCTTAATTTCTTACAGTCAGCCGGAGGGATGGAAAAAACAGGTATCACCCCCACCTTATTCCTCCCCCATCAAGGGGGAGGAGAGGGTTTAGTGTTTGAACGAGATGCCCCGTGCGGGAGCGCGGGGAGGCTTCACGTGAAAAAGCCAGAATACCCCGTGCTGTGCACGAGACTTCTTCACTTTATTGGCGATCTGCCATCCAACCACCATGGACGCTTTTGGCAAGCGTTTTCGGACAAAGCCAAATATCTTCAGCATTTTAACGGTTGAATTCATGCCCCTATAGTAATAGAATCATGAATGAAAGGGATGGTTTACATGTTTTACCAAAGCAGCAAAAATTACCATATAGGGTGACACCGGGGCTGTCGGCAATGAGTCAATCAAAGTGGTTTCTTCATCCGATCCTTATTTTCATCTCCTCAATTGTGGCTGTGACCCTGTCCCTCATATTATATATCTACTGGTATGTGGAGGTCAGCACAGGGCTGAAGAGAGTACTGGAGAGAGCCAACCTCGATCCCGATCAGGTTCTGGCCTCTCAAACCTGGATGGTGATTCTGGTGCTTTCCATTCTTGTGGGGATCATTCTGATGAGCATATTCATCATCTTTGTTTACAATCAAAAGACATTCCAACTTTACCGTCTCCAGCGTAACTTTATCAGCAATTTTACACATGAACTGAAGACCCCAGTCACTTCGTTGAAACTGTATCTGGAGACTTTTCGGAAATATGAGCTTACCCGGGAAGACCAACTCAAGTATATCGGGTACATGGTTCAGGATGCGGACCGGCTGACCTACAATATCAACCGCATCTTGGACCTTGGAAAGATCGAGAGTAAGACCCATGGTGGAAAGTTCGTGAGGAAGGATCTCGTTCAGGAGGTTGGGCGGTTTTATGAAAAAAACCGTCACCTCTTCGATGGGTGTGAAATACACATTCATAATCCTACGGAACGATCCTTTTCCTACCTCATTAGTCCCGCCTTATTTGAGATCCTTTTGATGAATCTGTTCACTAATGCCATCAAGTACAATGAATCCGAAGTTCCCCGCCTGGATATCACTTTTGAACCCAAAGGGAAGGGATTTCACATCCGTTTTGAAGACAACGGATTAGGAATTCCAAAGTCGGAATTCAGGAAGGTCTTCAAAAAGTTTTATCAGATTGGACGCTCGGACGATATGTCGGCTAAGGGCACCGGGCTCGGCCTGTATCTGGTTGAGAGCATCGCTCGGTTTCATAAGGGGAAAATGATTGCCGAATCAAAAGGGAGTGGAAAGGGCTCTGTTTTTTCCCTGATTCTGCCCCTGAAAACCCCCGGTTCCTGAGCGAAATGAGGGCTGCTATGGGTGATTCCAGCAAAACACAAATCCTGGTGGTAGAAGATGAGGCACACCTGGCCGAAGGTCTGAAACTGAACCTGGCACTTAAGGGGTATGACGTGATGATCGCGGCGGATGGGAACTCGGCCCTGCAAAAGTGGAAGGAATGGCAGCCGGACCTGATCGTACTGGACATCATGCTCCCGGGGATTGACGGGCTATCAGTGCTTCGAAATATCCGTCTTGAGGACGAACGCATTCCGATTTTGATACTGTCGGCCAGAGGTGATCCCGATGACAGGATAAAAGGGTTCTCCTACGGCGTGGACGATTATCTTGCCAAGCCCTTCAATCTGGATGAGTTTTTGCTCCGGGTAGAGCGACTTTTGACCAGGGGGGCCTGGTCTAAAGTGGGGTCCGATTCAAACGGAAACAGCATTTCGTCACTCCCCAGGATCTACATATTCGGGGGTAACAGGATCGATTTTAAGACCCTGAAAGCCCATGGCCCGTCTGGTCAGATCAGCCTGACCGAACAGGAAGCCAGGCTTTTAAAGCTTTTTATTGCCAATCGCGGCAGACCCCTTTCGAGAAGAAAGCTTCTGGAAATCGGCTGGGGGTACGCCAGAGGAACCACAACCCGGACAGTGGACAATTTCATTGTCAGATTTCGGAAGTATTTTGAGCGCAACCCCAAAAAACCCGTCTATTTTAAAAGCCTCCGATCGGTGGGATATGTCTTCAATCACGACCCGGACAAGGATGGATGATCACTCCGTTCTTCTTGGAAACAAGAGGGTCAAACCTCCACTATTCACTAAGGTAATTTTTTCACAACCCTCAAGATTACCTTCCCGGTTTTTTTCTTAATTCTTATTAGCTAGCTTGTTACTTCCGCCAGAGGCGCACAAGCCTGTTAATAAGGAAGGTACGACAAATTTTAGATTAATGGTCTTCTGTTACCAGCCTGTCGCTGGATTTTGCTGTAGCCGGGATTTTTCAAACTTTGGCGAACATTCTCCTCATCGTGAATGAATTGCCCCGATCGGGTATAAAAATCATTCTTTTTCTTGACATTATACCCGATAAGTATTATTTATTATTTAAATCTTGAGAATCATACCCTGTCGGGTATATAGTGTATGTGTTGCCGCATTCGAAATACTGATAAAGTAGGCATCATCTCCGATTTAGTTGAAGGAAAACAGTGGAGTTCATTTTCAAAGAGGTTGCTCAGATTAGAAGGATTCGGCCCGCCACCCCGCCACAAAACCGGCGGGTAAAAAAGACGGCGGGCAAGAGTCGAGGGGTCAAGGCCCGCCAAAGAACCGGCGGGTAAAGGTTCCAGTGAAATTAACCCGCCACAGGGACGGCGGGCAAGAACCGAACCCGCCACAAAAAATAGGCGGGTAAATATCGAATATCGAACAAGG
>JAQYVK010000505.1 GCA_030145585.1 Desulfatiglandales bacterium
CACTTTGATGTCAAGGGGAATTGGTTCAGGGTGATTTCGAGGGTTTTCTAATAACTTTATATATAGAACTTAAAGATTTGTATTGAAAAGGCGGATAAAGTATTTTAAATATTAAAGTTTACCAATTGCTTTGAAATGGAAGAAATGGGGCTGATTTTTAATATTGAACCTTTCATTAAAAATGAAAGAAAGATGTGTTACATACGACACAGCTTCCGATCAGGAGACCATACGCCTGGGCCAGGAACTGGGAAAAGCCCTCACAGAGGGTGATGTAATAGCCTTAGTTGGAGAACTGGGGAGCGGAAAAACCTGCTTCACCAAGGGATTAGCCCTCGGTTTGGGGGTCTCACCGGATACAATCATCACTAGCCCTTCATTTTCCCTCATTAACGAGTACGAAGGCCGGCATACCCTTTTCCATTTGGATGTCTACCGACTGGAAAGCCTTTCTGATTTTCTGTCAGCTGGGTTAGAGGAATATTTTTACCAGGATGGCGTTGTTGTCATGGAGTGGGCTGATCGCTGGCCTGAAATCCTACCGGAATGGAAACTGGAGGTTGGATTTGTTATAATAGATCATTCGCTTCGAAAAATTACCTTGTCCGGGAATCACTATCGGGCTGTTGAGATATTGAAAGACCTAGAGGTCAAACTATGGCGTTAATCGTTCAAAAATACGGGGGCACCTCTGTTGGCAGTATAGAAAAAATAAGAGGCGTTGCCGAGCGGGTTGTAAAGCACCACAAAGAGGGCAATCAAATAGTGGTCGTTCTGTCGGCCATGGCGGGACAGACCGACTTCCTGATCCAATTGGCCCGTGAAATGACCGATGATCCGGATCCCAGGGAACTCGACGTCCTTGTGTCTACGGGCGAACAGGTGAGCGTGGCCCTTTTTGCCATGGCCGTGCACACCATGGGCTATGACGCGCGTTCGTTCCTGGGTTTTCAGGTGGCAATCCACACAAGCAATTTGTACGGCAAGGCCAGAATCCATAACATTGAAACCGACCGAATTATAAAAGAGCTCCAAAAGGGAAGAATTGTAGCCGTGGCTGGTTTTCAGGGGCTTGACGAAAATGGCGATATTACTACGTTGGGAAGGGGCGGATCGGATACCACAGCCGTCGCCCTGGCAGCATCCTTGAAAGCCGATGTATGTGAAATTTATACAGATGTGGACGGGGTGTACACCACTGATCCCAGCATTTGCCCAAGGGCCAAAAGACTGGACTTTATCTCGTATGAAGAAATGCTTGAGATGGCCAGCCAGGGTGCAAAGGTGTTAGAGATTCGTTCTGTTGAGTTTGCCAAGAAATATAATGTGCCAATCCACGTAAGATCAACCTTTAGCAGTGAAAGGGGTACCATGGTAATTGCTGAGACAAAGGATATGGAGAGGGTGATGGTTTCTGGAGTCGCTTACAGCAAGAACGATTCCAGGGTCACCATTAAGAAAGTTCCGGATAAGCCGGGGGTTGCCTCACAGATATTTGAGCCCATTTTTAGATCTGGCATCGTGGTTGACATGATTGTTCAGAACACCAGCGAGGAGGGGTTCACTGATATGACATTTACAGTGCCACAGTCGGATTTTTACAAGACCATGAAGTTGGTGAGCGGAGTGGCCGGGAAAATTGGAGCGCAAAAAGTCTTAGGGGATGAGGGTGTTGCCAAGATCTCCATCATAGGCGTGGGAATGAGAAGTCACGCTGGCGTGGCCCAGAAGATGTTCGCGGCTTTGGCTAAAGAAAATATTAATATTATGATGATCAGTACTTCTGAAATTAAGGTGTCATGTGTCATAGAGGAAAAATACACCGAACTGGCGGTGCGTGTCCTGCATAAGGCGTTTGGTTTGGATGATGAGAAAAAGGCAAATAAATGACAGTGCTGCTGGCGCCCTGATCCTGTTGTTTTTTCTTCTCACCATGCATCTACTAAGGGGCGTTTTCAGCTTTTCTGCAGCGGATAGCCCACCGTGTGATGAGAAGGTGTTTGTACAAATTTCAGGAAATATTCAGCGGCCAGGCGTTTATGCATTCTGCCAGCCGCCCGCTTTGAAGGAGCTACTGAATCGGGCGGGAGGACTAATCCCCGGAACTCGAAAGCCCCTGCCCGGCAATGGTATTTTGTGCCATTGCGGTTCGAGTATCTGTTTGCGAAGCGAAGGAAAAAAATCTTACATCTTTGAGGGTGAAATGTCGGCCTTTTACAAGATTACCCTTGGGATACCCATTTCGCTTAACAACGAAAGCCTCAATGGCCTTACCGCAATTCCGGGAATTGGTCCAAGAATTGCCGGTGCGATTGTTCGCGAGAGGGCCAAAAGAGAGGGCTTTCAACAAATGGATGAGATGTTGTCCATACCGGGAATAGGCCCCGCACTCTATAGAAAGGCAACCCGTTATTTGACATTATAAGGGTATGTAATAGTGCACCCCTCACCCGCTCTAAAATATGAAATCACCACAGCCCTTCTTGGGACAACGGTGAATGGTAACCGGTGAACGATAGATTTTTAGAAATCTATATCGCGGGTTTTCCATAGAGATCTTTCCATGATAATAAACAAAAAGCTTCCAGACTGGGTCGTCGGCCTGGCCGTGACCCTGGTTTTTTTATTTGTCACCACAACCGGGATCTTTGATTTTACAGCAGCCCTCGAGTTGAAAACGCTTGATCTCAGGAGCAGAATCACTGCCTCCGAAGAGAGGG
>JAQYVK010000506.1 GCA_030145585.1 Desulfatiglandales bacterium
TATGGGAGAAATCGTAACCGGCGTTAAGGCAGGAAGAGAAAATAATGATGAGCGGATCGTATATACGCACATGGGCATGGGTGGGCATGACGTCTTATTGGCTCAGATTGCCTATGAAAGGGCTTCAGAAAGGGATCTTGGTACAAAGCTATACCTATAGTAAATGTAAAGACCATGAAAAACCGTGATTTGTTTAGCAGTCTATTTTGGCTGACTTTTGGAATCCTATTTGCCTCAGGCGGCCTGCAGCATGGCCTCATGGAGCCAGAAGGGGTTCCCGGCCGCGGTGCACTCCCATTTATAGCCGGTGTTTTTGCAATCATTCTCTCCTTATTGGTTTTGATCCCCGCCCTTAAGAGAAAAGATAAGGGTCATTCCGAAGGTCATAAAGTCTTTTTTCCAGAAAGGAATGGTTTAAAAAGACTTCTCATTGCGATTGGTCTTTTGGCCTTTTATGGATTCTTTTTAAAAACACTGGGATACCCGTTGACGACTTTTCTTTTCCTAGTCGGCGCCCTGAAGTTGATTGAACCCCAAGAGTGGAAGACCACCGCTATATTTTCCCTTTTGACCACAACCATATCCTTCGCGATATTCAAGGTCTTACATGTGAACCTCCCAATAGGAATCCTGGGATTCTAAAGAGAAATCGATATGGAATTTATGAATCATATCTCTCTGGCCTTTAGCATCGCTTTTGACCCCATGAATCTCTTGTTTTGCTTTGTGGGGGTTTTTATAGGAACCTTCATAGGCGTCCTTCCTGGATTGGGCCCCGCCGCTTCAATCTCTTTACTCCTGCCCGTGACTTTTTCACTCGCCCCGGTTCAAGCGATTATTATGCTGGCCGGGATCTATTACGGCGCCTATTACGGCGGGTCAACGACCTCCATCCTCATGAATGTTCCAGGAGAAGCGGCCGCCATTGTCACCTGTCTGGACGGATACGAGATGGCCAAAAAAGGCCGGGCCGGACCTGCGCTTGGAATTGCGGCCATGGGGTCCTTTATCGGGGCAACGATCAGTCTTATTCTCATGATTTTCTTGGCCCCTCTTCTAGCGGAGGTGGCCCTAAAGTTTGGACCACCCGAATATGTCGGCCTGATATTTTTCGGTATGGTGATGGTGACCTATCTTTCAAAAGGGTCAATGGTCAAGGCCTTGCTGACGGCATCTGTGGGAATATTATTGGGGTGTATCGGTATGGATATTGTAACAGGGAGAGAGCGGTTTACCCTCGGGATCGACACCATCGCAGGCGGCATAAGTATCATTCCTATGGTCATGGGCCTGTTCGGCATCTCCGAGGTCTTTCTGAATCTCGAAAAATCCATCAAGGCAGCGGGGGTCCTCACGGAAAAGGTAAAAAACATACTTCCTACAAAGCAGGACTGGAAAGATTCGGCAGGACCGATTGTGCGGGGGTCATTTCTCGGTTTTCTCCTTGGTTTGATCCCAGGTGGTGGTGGATTCCTCTCTTCTTTCGCCTCCTATGCGATGGAGAAGAGGGTTGCGAAACATCCTGCACGATTCGGCACAGGCGATATCCGAGGTGTGGCGGGTCCGGAAACGGCCAATAATGCGGGCGCACAGAGCGCCTTTATACCACTCCTGACCATGGGAATTCCTTGTAACGTCGTGATGGCTGTGTTTATCGGCGCCCTCATGCTTCATGGCGTGACCATTGGGCCGATGTTGATCTTAGAAGATCCCGAACTTTTTTGGGGCGTCATAGGAAGTATGTACATCGGCAATGCCATGCTGTTGATCCTCAACCTGCCCCTGATCGGAATGTGGATCAAACTCCTCAAGGTTCCCTATCCTCTTCTTTTTCCTCTTATTTTTTTGTTTTGCTTGATTGGCGCATACTTTGTAGGGAATAATGTGCTTGATATTTATACCATGATCCTTTTCGGCGTCATCGGATATCTGTTTAAAAAATTCGATTATGAAGCCGCCCCTCTTATTTTGGCCTTTGTGCTGGCGCCCATGTTGGAGATTGCCTTCCGACAGTCGATGATCATTTCACGTGGAAGCCCACTTATATTTTTATCCCGCCCCATCTCGGCCACATTTGTTATTTGTGCCTTTGGTCTGCTCGTCTCCCCGGGTTTCTTAAAATTATTAGGAATGATACGGCCGGGTGATTTTGTCCAGAGAAGTGAGGATTAGGGAAATTGTAAAAAAGAGCCACAGGTCTTTGGAAAGGAGGTGATGCCATTGAAGAGGTAAATAGCGACCAGCAATCGGTGATCAGTGACCTGTACCCAGTACCAATCATTTATCTCCACTGGAGAAATTCAGGAATGCAGGGATCTTTATTTCTTTCAACCCAATAACATATAAGTCTAATGGGGTAAAAAATACCTTAGAGATTTATAATTGAAGAAGGAGGAAATCATGAAGAAATTTCAAGCATTAATATTCGTTTTTTGTTTGGTGGTCTCATTTGCATTCATCCCTTGGGCTTTCTCTGGGGATTTTCCCAGCAGGCCGATTAAAATTGTGGTCAATTACTCTCCTGGTGGCGCTCATGACATCGTAGCAAGAGCCCTGCAGGCGCCCTTGGCTGAAGCCCTTAAGACCACTGTCATCGTTGAGAATGTTCCAGGAGGTTCCACGAAGATCGGAACGACGAGCGTGAGGAAATCCGATCCGGACGGCTATACCCTGGTGATTCAGGCGGTGTCGGCTTGGGTCAACTATTACTACGGAAAGGTATACGACTATAAACCTTGGGTAGAATTGACCCCGATTGCGAGCGTCGTCGCCTTTCCCAGCTGGGTGATCGAAGTGCAAGCAGAAAGCCCTTTCAAGACCTGGCAGGACCTGGTGAAGGAAGCCAAGAAGCGCCCCGGGGAATTGACTTGCAGCGGACCCTCAGCCTCCGGTGCCTTGGCTTATGGTTATAAAGTCGCGACCAAGGCCGCCGGCATCAAGACCCGCTATGTTCCATTCAAAGGAAACAAGCCCGCCCAAACGGCATTGCTCGGCGGGCATGTGGATTTTAGTATCACCGGCACTCAAAACTCCGTCCATATGATGCAAGCCGGAAAAACGAGAGCCCTGGCCATCTCATCCAATGGAAGATACTGGGCCATCCCTGATGTGCCCACCTTCACCGAATTGGGCCTCAGTGCCCCGAACAATGGCTTCCTCGGTATTTATGCTCCCGACGGACTTTCTAAAGACATTGCCGCGGTCCTGACGAAGGGTTTCGAAAAGGCATTGAAGGATCCTGATTACGTGGATCTTGTTAAAAACCGGTATTTTATGGCACCCGAATACATGAATGCCATGGAATTAAACAAGGCCGCGCTCGCGGTAGATGCGATGATGGAAAAAATAAAGGCTTCATCTAAATAGGTGATCGAAGTTGACAATAATGAAAGATATGAACCCCATGCGTTGCATTGGGTTCAATCTCAAAATGGCACTCCTTCAAGAATCTTTCCCTCTACTTAGCATTGGCTGGTAATCCGTCGATAAAATATATCCGGAGGTACAGAACTGAACTACCCTCGTCTGTAAGACGAGGGGTTCTAATGGGGTTGATTGAAATCAACTATTGTGTCATGCCGGACTTGATCCGGCATCCAGAATACCTATATCCATCTTTCCTGGATTCCGGCTTTCGCCGGAATGACAAGTCGCTCCGCGACAATAGAAACTTTTCTTCGCCTAAAGGCGAGGGGTTTCAACCATCCCCGAAAGGGACACTAAATGACTTCCTATCTTGATCCCCGTATTTTCGATGAATCCGCCATCGATCCCGAGATCATGCTTTTTAATAAAGAGATCGAGAAAATGCAGGCAAAAGTGCCACCAGTGCATACCCTGCCGCCGCAACAGGTGCGTGAGG
>JAQYVK010000507.1 GCA_030145585.1 Desulfatiglandales bacterium
AAGAACATTGTTACCGCTCTTGAGGGAGGTGTCTATGTAGTAAGCAAGGCGCTCAAAAAGGGTGATATGAGTAAATTACGCACCGGCTGGGACATGGTGGAAAGGAATATCGGTAAGACCTCAGACCTGGTTTTAGATCTCCTCAGCTACTCCAAGGAACGTAAACCTGAATATGAAAGTTTTTCACCAAATGTAATTGCAGATGAGGTGTGTGAGCTGATGGATTCCCAGGCAAAGGAGTCCGGCATAGAGATTGCCAGAGATCTTGATCCAGCCATGGGTGAGGTGTCCCTCGAACCTAAAGGGATTCATCGCTGTCTCCTCAACTTGGTGTCTAATGCCATTGATGCCTGTATGTCTGATGAAGACGAGGGTAAAAGGCATATGGTGCATGTGACCACAAAGCGTGAAAAAGATGGAGCGGTTACATTGCAAGTTTCCGATAACGGTTACGGCATGGATGAGGAAATGAGAATGCAAATTTTCAGGACTTTTTTCAGCACCAAGGGGTCAAAAGGTACGGGCCTCGGCCTGCTGATTACCCAGAAGATAGTCCAAGAGCACGGAGGGACCATAAGAGTGGATTCCCAACTTGGAAAAGGGTCGACTTTTACCATTCAGTTGCCTAGCGAAGCTTCGCTTCAAACCGACGAGCAGAGTTGAGCAATTGTTGTGGTCATACTTCTTTCCCTTTGATGGGCAAAGCTTCGCGATCCTGGATGCTTGAACCTGGATGCTAGAGAAAAGGACCTTGCTCTATCCAGCATCTGGTGAATTCATTTACAACTATACTCAGCATAAGAATGAAAGAGACACCTTGAAGAATCTCATCACCTACTTCGGCTGCACGGTACCCCGTCTCTTAGAGGTAAAACTTAACAAGCTGATTTATATTGCCCAACTGTACCATTATTCGAATTATGGCGAGTTGTTAACCGGGACCCGATTTTTTAGTCTTAGTAATGGTCCCCACGCCCCGGCAATCAGCTCCGCGATAAAGGAGTTGATTGAAAGCAATGCTATATACTTAGAGAAATCCCGTACATCGACGGATCCGATATATTCAAACCCTTGCATGACCATACGATCTTGTGAACTCAAAGACGAGAAACTCTCTACCCCATGTTTGAATACCGTGAGAGAAGTCGTAGAAGATTGGGGAGAAAAAAATTTTGAAGACATACTTCATTATACCGCCAGAACTATTCCCTTCCTTTCAACCGCCTTCAGGGAGTACATCGATTTGACGATGATCGACCGGTTTCCCGGTCTCAAACAGGCCTTATCATTGCCGCAACGAATCCGGCTGCATGGGTTTGTGGAGGCAAATGACGAGGAGGTCGGTCAGGACATTATTTATAGTGAATCGTGCCCGGTATCTATTCACGAGGTAGCGGAGATATATCTCGCCCTGCGGGGTGACCCGCCGGAGAAAATTCCTTCTCGGGAATTTCTCGGATTTAACGTGCAGGCGGTCCTGGATGCTTTCGCGAGTGTAGATGTGGGTGGCGGAAATGAAGAGATAACGGGGAAATATCCGACTGATATTGATAATGCGGCACAATTGACCTGTTCACTGTTAAACTCCATGAGTTTCAGACACTATAGCGCTCGAGTGGCCTTAACCACCGGAATCCTTTTCTTGAAAAGGTGCGGTTATTCATTTGGCAGAGACAACCTGGAAGAAAGGTGGCCGGAGGGTAGTGATTATAAGACCCTAAGGGAATGGTTTAACAGGGTGAGCGTAAAAACGGATAATGCGGATTGAGCCCGTTCCAAGACCTGTTCTTAAGGCACAGAGCGACAAAGGCGCAAAGGGATGGTGTTATATGAGGGCGCTTAGCGCTAACGGCTTCAAGACGCTATTCTTTCAAGGCTTCCTTGACTGCCTTAATTAACCCATCGGGATCAAAAGGTTTTTCAATATAGCCGTCCGGTATCGTATATTTTGTTAATCCGGTAGTCTCGACGATTTTTTCCTCATCCTGGAGCGGCTGTTTGAACATGTGGTCTCTGAAATCGACGCCCGTCACGTCGGATATGCCTGTCACTATGACCACGGGAATATGGCTCAAGTTCGGGTCCTTTCTCAACTCCTGGAACATGGTGATGCCGCTTTTTTTCGGCATCATCAGGTCAAGCAATACCAGGTCCGGGTTCTCCCTGCGCAAGGCTTCCAACCCTTCAACACCGTCTTTAGCACTTATGCTTGTATAACCGTGGTCTTCCAGGATCTCGCTGATAAAGGTGATCATGTCAAGCTCGTCGTCCACAATTAATATTTTTTTGGACATTTTTTCCCTCCTGTAGGCGTTTAGCGCCTCAATATAACAAACACTTTGTCACTTTGTCGATGTTGCATTTCTTGATGTCAGATTAAATAGTTTAATAGACACCGGTTTGGCTGGAGCAACTTACAGGCCTAAAAGCGTTCCAATCTGGGGATGCTTGGTGATGACCTTGAGAAATTGTTCTGTTCGACGTTCCAGGCGGTTCTCAAGAATTTCGGCCGCGTTCCGCATAACCAGATATCCCATGGCTTCGTTACGATCAAGAAGGTCCGAATATTCGTTTCCGGACATGACAAGTAATTCGGATGGTTCGACAGACACGGCATACGAGGTATGGGTTGCCGGAAGGTTGAGGGAAACCCAGCCGAAAGAATATCCCGGCTTTATGGCGCCCAGGGAGATGATAAGGGTTGGGGCGAGTTCCGCCTCAAGCAGCACCTTCCCTCTTTTCAGTGAATAAAAATGGGTGGCTGCATTGCCAGCTTCGTAAATGATCTCTCTTTCCCCGAACGACTCCTCTTGAACAACGGGAAGCAGCTCTTCTAACATCTGGTCCGTCAAGTTCCGAAACAGCGCGATCTTTTTCAGATCTTCTATTGATACCATCAATATCACCTCTTCATGCCCGAATCCATGCGTATTTTAAATTCGTATGATTTGTTAGATAAATAAATCCAGATCACCTCAAAAGGAAAATTACTACCAGAAAAACAGTAGCCAAAGCCGCACTGATCCCAATCGGTGAGGTGTGTGTGTGCAGGGCCGTGCGAGTTGTTTCAATCTTGTCCTTGAGTTCTTTTCCCTTAGCCCCCGTAATACCCCACAGAGGAGTCAATGCTCCAAGGGTGAGGATCTCGGGACCGCGCTTGGATATATAGCCAAAAAAACCTGCCAAACCACCCACAAAAATACGATCCGAGACCTTGTTCAGACTATTCAAACCCTTGTCCATGATAAGGTAGAAGAGCCGGCTTCCCTTGCGGTAAAACCAATCGGCATCGAGATTGACGCACCTCTGCTCGCCCGGATAGATGCCGGCGAGCATGAGCAGGGTAAAGGCCAGGGCCGAAAAGAAGAGGAGCTGGGTTTGCCCCACTATATGGGGAATGGTATATGGTACATAGTCGACCGGATATGGCAGCATGCTGTAGAGCGGTCCTGGGAATGAGCCGATAAAGATACACAAAAAAGCCGCAATGCCCATGGCCAGGAGCATATGGAGAGGCGCCTCCTTGGGCCGCATGCCGGAGTCATGCGAGAAGAAGGCAAAAAAGGGAATCTTGATCCCGGCATGGTGGAACACACCGGCCGAGGCAAACAGCAGAATGAACCAGACGACCCTCATATGACCATCGCCGGCCGCGGACATGACCATCGACTTGCTGACAAAACCGCTGAACAGCGGAAAGGCGGAGATTGATGCGGCCCCCACGATGCAAAATAAACAGGTGAGCGGCATGGTCCTGTACAAGCCGCCCAAGGCGGTGCCGTTGATCTTGCCGGTCCGATACATCACCGCGCCCATGGACATGAACAGAAGGGCCTTGAAGAGAATATCGTTAAAGGCATGGGCCACGGCGCCATTGATGGCCAGGTGCGTTCCGATGCCGATGCCCACCACCATGAAGCCTACCTGATTGATCAGGCTGTAGGCCAACACGCGGCGCAAGTCGTTTTCAATCACCGCGAAGAAGATGGGAAAGCCAGCCATGGCGGCGCCGATCCAAATCAAGGCCTCGGTGCCCGGGAAGGCCCTAGCCAAGGCATAGACAGCACATTTGGTGGTAAAAGCGCTCAAGAATATGGTGCCGGTGATCGTGGCCTCGGGATAGGCGTCGCTAAGCCATGGATGGAGGAAGGGCCAGGCGCAGTTGACGCCAAAACCGAAGAATATAAGGTAGGAGCTCAGACCGCTCAAGCCAATATAGCCAAACTCGATGGAACCGGTTTGGTTTACATAGAGGACAATGCCGGCCAGCAGACAGAGACCGCCGGCCGCATGAACCAGCAGATAACGAAATCCGGCGCCCATCGCAGCCCTGGTCCTTCGGGCCCAGATAAGGAATATAGAAGATATGGTAAGCATCTCCCAGAAGACAAAGAAGGAGAAAAGATCGCCGCTGAAGACGACACCCAGGGCGCTGCCGGCGTATATAAGGCCGGCCACATTCTGTACGTCATCTTTTACGTGCAGGGCGTAGAGAATGGCGATAAAGGATATGATATGGAAGATGTAACCAAAAATGATGCTGAGCCGATCCATCCTGCCCAAAACAAGATCATAATCAAGAAACCTGACCACCCAGTGGGTTCCTTCGGGAATACTGATCAGATTTATAAAGCCCACCACTGGGATGAGCAACATATAGGCACTTTTCCATCTTCCCTTAAATAAAGGAACCAATAATGCGGCGATGATAAATATGGCTGCCGGCGGCACAGGATTAATCATAATAATCCTCCCGTCTTTTCACCAGGGGCCGGAGGATGTATTTTGATACCAGCACCAGGACCACACAGGCGACAAAGCCATATATAGCGTAAAATTCGGGCCACTCTTCCCACGCAAAGTGAGGATGTTTGTGGATAAAGAATTCGATGGCAAGCAGGACCAGCAAAGCTGAGTAAAAAGACCTGAAGAGTATCTTTACGTTTCTGGGCTTGTCAAAAAGATATTCTTTTGATTTCGGATTTTTCTCTTTTTCGTTTTTTGTATTTCCCCGTTTCGAGGTGTTACGCTTATTTTTCATCCCTGTTTCCTTGCTTGAATTGGGAAGTTTGGAATTGTATTTCCGCCTTCCGCACTTCAACTTCCTTAAAGCGTCTTAAAGAGAATGAATCCTAAATACAGAATGCCTACGGCAAAGGCGACAAAAAAAATCGTCCTGTATCCCGGTACCGGGTCATGAGAAAGTTCCATTTTTCCTTCTATTTCTTCGCTTCGTTCTTCGGTCATTGTTTACATCCCCGTTATATTCCGGACCATTATACCGGCCAACCTGAGAAAGGGTTGGGGATAAAAAAACAGAATAATGGAAATAATGGCGGTGATCACCAAGGGAACCACGCAAAACAGCGGGGCCTCCTGGACTGTATTTTCAAACATGGCCTCTTGCGGAGTACAGAAGAATGCCTTGTAGACAACAGGCATGAAGTATGCGGCATTCAAGAGGGAACTGCAGAGCAGGACAAAGAGAATGGGCAGTTGGTTGGCCTCAAGCGATCCCAAAACAAGATACCACTTGCTCAGGAAACCGCCGCAAGGCGGCATGCCGATGATGCTCAAAGAGGCGACAAAAAAAGCGGCCATGGTTATCGGCATCCTTCTGCCGATGCCTACCATCTCACTGATGTTCTTCTTGCCCGTGGCCACAAAAATGGCGCCGGCGCAGAAGAAGAGGGTAATCTTACCGAATGCGTGCATGGCGATATGGAGTACGCCGCCGGTTATCCCCTTGGGCGACAGCAGTCCCACCCCTAACACAATATAGGACAACTGGGCAATGGTTGAAAAGGCAAGACGCCGCTTCAGACCGTCCTGGGAAAGGGCGATGAGTGAGCCGACCAGGATGGTAAACGAGGCAATATAAATAATTAGGGTGCCGAGATGAAGGGAGCGCAGGAGATCAATGCCGAAAACCCCGGTCAGCACCCGGACAATGCTGAAGACGCCGACCTTGACCACGGCCACCGCGTGCAGCAGGGCGCTGACCGGCGTGGGCGCCACCATGGCCGCCGGAAGCCAGGAATGAAAGGGCATGATCCCGGCCTTGGCAAACCCGAAAAGCATCATGACCATAAGGAGCGTTATCAATTCCTTGGATCCGGTCCCGGCCAGGAAACCCTGCCTGGCAAAATCCAGGGTGCCGGCCATGTTGTAAGACAGCAACATGGCGGGAAGAATAAAGGCTATGGAGGTGCCGACAATATAGCGGAGATACTTGCGCACGGAACTGCGCGCCTCCCGGTCCTGATGATGGGTGACCAGGGGATAGGTGGCAAAAGAAAGCATCTCGTAAAAGAGATACAGGGTCAGCAGGTTGGCTGAAAAGGCCACCCCGATGGTG